>JALDXM010000265.1:0-3967 GCA_032155085.1 Actinomycetota bacterium
CGGTGAGGGTGCTGGGGGAAGCCGGGCACGACGTCACCGTGGTACATGCTCCACCCGTCGAGATAGGAGAAGTCGACGCCTATCTCCCGGCCACCCAAAGACGCTGCAGGTCCGAGCGCATCGTTGCCGGCCGGATAGTTGTCGACATGGTGGACAGTGAAGATGAATGGGTCGAGGCCGGGCCACGGGAAACCCAGCTCGACCAGTTCCAGGATTGGCTCTGTGGTCACGAGGCTCCTTTCAGTAGCACCAGTGCAGCCAATGTTATGGCGGCGGCCTGGTCATCAACCAATACGCAGGACCACCCTGCATGAGCTCGACCCCTTTGGCGTCGATCTCGAACCCTGCCTTCTCATAGAAGGGGACAGCCTCCGGGTTCGAGGTCTCGAGATAACACGGGACTTGTTCGCGATCGGCCAGATCGAGCGCCGGCTCCAGCAGCCTCCTGCCCACTCCAAGGCCCTGGGCCTCGGGGCCGACCCCGATGACCTGCAGATACCAGACACGCTGATCCTTGGGGAAGTGGGCGTCGATGTTCGAGCCGAATTTGACCAGGTCGCGGAGTGATCCGGGGGCGTGCCGAAGGACAGGCAGGAAGTTGGGCAGTGCGCGCAGGTTTCGGCTCAGCGACCAGGGATATCGGCCGGGTGCCTGCCAGGCGGCTACCCCGACGAGAAGCTGGCCGTCCGAGGCGGCCCAGCACGTGCCTTCGTCCTCGGCGTCACGAACCGGGGCGCGCATGAACCCCCGCAACGCATCCCGGCGGGTGTAGGGGTCGGGGAAAATGTGTCTGTAGTCGGGGGTGGTTTCGAAGGCGCGGGACAGGAGGTCGGCGGCCTCATCCACCTGCCCGGGCCTGAGCTTCTCGACCTGGACTGTGTCTTGGTTCATCCCAGAGGGCTACCCGCCCTGGGCCCAGGTGAAACCAGTTGCGGGCCTAGCGGCTCTCCAACGCCTCGATCAGCTTGGGCAGGACTTTGTGCACGTCGCCGACGACACCGAGGTCTGCGATCGAGAAGATCGGGGCATCGGCATCTTTGTTGATGGCGATGATGGTCTTCGAGTCCTTCATCCCGACCAGATGCTGCATCGCCCCAGATATGCCACAGGCGATGTACACGTCCGGCTTGACCGTCTTCCCGGTCTGACCGACCTGTTTGGCGTAGGGGACCCATCCGGCATCGACAATCGCCCTGGTGGCGCCGGTGGCCGCCTTCAGCTGCTTGCCCAACCGCTCGACCAGCTCGTACGCCTCCGGCGAGCCCAGGCCACGCCCACCGGAGACGACGATCGACGCCTCTCCCAGCTGTGGGCCCTCCCGTTCCTCGACGTGTGATTCGGTAATGGACGCCTCGGCCGCTCCGACGTCCGGAAGCTCGAGCTCCTCCACCGTGGGCGCATCGCCGCCGACTGCCTCCGCCACAAACGACTTGGGGCGCACCAGGACGATGAAGGGGCCCTGGGTGGCGCTGGCTGTCGCGATCTGTGATCCTCCCAGGATCTCGTGCTCCGTCTCGACCCCGCCACCCGTGAGCCGCACGTCGCTGGCATTGGAGAGGACACCCACGCCAAGCCGGGCCCCCAGCCGGCCGGCGATGTCGCGGTCGTTGTAGGCCTGTCCCAGCAAGATCAGGTCGGGCGAGTGCGATCGGGCGCGTTCGGCCAGCGCTGCCGCCACCGGAGCGGAGGGGAGCCGGTCCCCACCATCCACGCGGAGCACGCTCTTGGCCCCGTGATCGCCGAGGGTTGCGAAGATCTCGTCTGACCCCGGTCCGAGCAGGACCACGGTGACATCGCCCAGGCCCCTCGCCTTGGCCAGCAACTCGAGACCGAGACTGGTCGGCTTGTCACCCTCCTGCTCGACGAATACCCAGACCGTGGCCACTCAAATCAGCTTTCTCTCGGCGAGGAGGGCAACGATCGCCTCATGGGCGTCACCGTCGTCTTCGATCTTGCGCCCGGCCGTTCGCTCAGGAGCGTCCACGATGGAGAGGACGAGCTGCTCCGGTGCGCGCGCTGTGCCCAGATCGCCCATCGAAAGGGTCTCGACCGGTTTCTTCTTGGCCTCCATGATCCCCTTGAAGGTCGGATATCGAGGCTCGACGACACCTGCGGTAACCGATACCAGTGCGGGGAGACCCGAAGAGACCACGTCATACCCGGCAACGGTTTGACGATGGATCGTCACTGATCCGTCGCCGACGTCCACTTTGGTGGCATAGGTGAGTGTCGGTAGACCCAGGATCTCGGCGATCATTTGCGGCACCACGCCCGAGTATCCGTCCGTCGACTCGGTTCCTGCGATGACCAGGTCGAACTCCCGCCCACCGATGGCCGCTGCCAGGACCCGTGCTGTGGTGAGGGCGTCCGAGCCTCGGAGCGAGGAGTCTTCGATGAGGACTGCCTCGTCTGCCCCCATGGCCAGGGCCTGGCGGATGCCCTGGCCGGAACCGGCCGGGCCCATGCTCACGACCGTGACGCTCCCACCGTTCGCCTCTGCCAGCTGGAGGCCCATCTCCACCCCGTACCGGTCGGTGTCGTCGAGAATCTGTTCCTCGGGGCGGATCAGCCAGTTGTTCCCCTCCTCGAGGCGATAAGGGGTCGCCGGGTCGGGGATCTGTTTCACACAGACAATGACATTCATCGGTGGGAACTCATCTCATTCGCTCATTGTGTCCAGGTGCGGGGCGATGCTAACGAGCGACCTTGATTTGAGTAAATGCTCAAAATCGAGCTGTAGCTTCAGGAATCCGGATCGATCCGCTCCAGCACCAGGGGCTGTGCCGGTGGAGCGCTCCCATCGATCGACCAGGCAGACGCTAGAGACTCCTTTTGTGCCTCCCAGCGGGCTGTGTCGTTGTAATGGACTCTTGCCAGGGTCTGCCCAGCCTCGACCCGATCGCCGACCTTGACCTCGAGGGTGATGCCAACGCCAGAATCCACGCTGTCCTCCTTGCGCTCCCGGCCGGCCCCGAGACGAGTCGCCACGACCCCGATCGTCAATGCATCACAACGGGTGATATAGCCCGTCACGGGTGCGGGGATCTCCTCCTCGTACGAGCACATCGGGAGAAGAGACGGGTCTTCGATATAGGCCGGGTCGCCGCCCTGGGCCACGACGACATCGATGAGCTTCTGCATGGCCTTGCCAGAGGCGATAGCGTCGAGGAGCGCATCGCGGCCGCCATCGATCCCGGCCAACTCCATCATGACCTCGCCAAGAGCCAGGGTGAGCTCGACTACGTCGTCGGGGCCCTCTCCCCGCAACACATCGATCGACTCCCGCATCTCGTTGGCGTTGCCCACCTCACGACCGAGGGGCTGGCCCATCCAGGTGATCAGGGCGACGGTCTTCACCCCGTGACGGGCCCCGATGTCGACCATCGTCCGGGCCAGCAGACGGGAGCCTTCGAGATCCTGCATGAAGGCCCCGGAGCCTGTCTTGACGTCCAGAACCAGCCCGTCGAGGCTCTCTGCCAGCTTCTTCGACATGATCGAGGATGAGATGAGGGGGAGTGAGGGCACGGTCGCCGTTGCGTCACGTAATGCGTAGAGCTTCCGGTCGGCGGGGACGAGCGTCTCGGATTGGCCGGCGAGCACCAGCCCATGCGTGGCCAGGACGTCGCGGAATCGGTCCGGGTCGAGACCGGTGGTGAAGCCGGGCACGGACTCCAGCTTGTCGAGGGTTCCTCCGGTATGGCCGAGGCCACGCCCCGACATCATCGGGACGACGACACCAACCGAGGCCACGAGAGGCGCCAGCGGGATCGAGATCTTGTCACCAACCCCGCCGGTCGAGTGCTTGTCGACCTTGGCCGCGGCGATGTTGCTCAGGTCGAGCACTTCGCCCGAGTGGAGCATGGCGGCTGTCCAGGCGCTCAGCTCGTCGCCGCTCATCCCGTTGAGCAGGATGGCCATGGCCATCGCCGCCATCTGATAGTCAGGGACCGAGCCCTCGGTGTAGGCA
>JALDXM010000266.1:0-3962 GCA_032155085.1 Actinomycetota bacterium
CGATGCTGGGCCAGCACACCATCGAGGTGCTCACGACCAGACTGGGACTGGCGGAAACCGAGGTCAGGGAGATGGCGGACGAAGGCGTGGTCGCGGTCTGGCCGGAGAGTTGAGTCAGTGATCTGTCGTTCAAATAGTGTGCGCGTGTCTCCGAGTCATCGGCGTCATCTGGCAAGGAGAAAAGCGCAGTCGCAGCCGGGAGCTGCGGCGAGCATTTTGGACGAAGGCAGGGGCGTCGAAGGCCGGAGAGACGCCACATATATTTGTGCGACGGGTCACTAAAGCATGCGTTTCGGGACATTCGTGCCACAGGGATGGAAGGGCGACCAGGACGGGATACCGGTCGAGGAGCAGTGGGGTCGCATCATCGACACCGCCCGTCTGATCGAGACCTCTGGCTACGACTCGATCTGGGTCTACGACCACTTCCACACCCATCCGGTGGTCAAGCAGGAGAGCACGTTCGAGGCGTGGACCCTGATGGCGGCGCTCGCCTCAATCACCGAGCGAGCACGGCTGGGACAGATGTGCACCTGTGCCCTGTACCGGCCTCCGGCGATGCTGGCCAAGATCGCGGCCAACGTCGACGTCATCTCGGGTGGGCGTCTCGACGTTGGGATCGGCGCCGGGTGGTCGAAGAAGGAGTTCGACGCCTACGGCTACGACTATCCGTCCGATGGGGAGCGGCTCGACATGCTGGAGGAGGCAGTCCAGGTACTGAAGGCGATGTGGACCGAAGACGAGGCCAACTTCGTCGGGAAGCACTACATCGTCGAAGGCGCCATCAACCGGCCCCGGCCTGTGCAGAAACCGCACCCGCCATTGTGGATTGCCGGGGGTGGTGAGCGGCGGACTCTGAGGATCGTGGCCGAGTTCGGGGACTTCTCCAACTTCGGCGACGACCTCGAAGACTTCCGTCACAAATCTGAGGTTCTGAAGGGCCATTGCGAGACGATTGGCCGCGATTACGAGGAGATCGGCCGTTCCTGTCATCGGATGTCGGTGATCGGCCGGGATGACGCCGAAGTGCGACGAAAGCTCGAGCTGGCAGCCCGACGCCGCTCTTGCACCATGGAGGAGTTTGCTGCGGAGCATTTCGTCGCGACCGTCGACGAGGCCGTCGAGGCGATGGGTGAATTCATCGAGGCCGGCTGTGTCGAGATGATTCTCTACTTCTATGACATGGGGGAAGGCGACAGCATGGAGTTGTTCGCCTCGGAGGTGATCCCCCAACTCCGATGAGCGGGCTGGGTCGGCTTCTCGACCCGGCTTCGATCGCAATCGCAGGGCTCTCGGCCGACCCCGCCAAACATGGCGGACGGGTACTGGCCAATCTCCGCAAGCTCGGGTACTCGGGGGAGGTCTGGGGGGTCAACCCGGGTCTTCCGGACATCGAGGATGTGAAAGTCGTCGCCTCGGTGCGTGATCTCCGCAAGCCACCGGACCTGGTGGTTTGCGCGGTTCCGGCCCATGCGGTGGCTGAGATTGCCAAGGATGCCGAGGGTGTGGGCGGTCTGGTGGTCTTTGCCTCGGGCTTCGGTGAGGCCGGCGACGACGGGCTGGCACTGGAGGCCGATCTCGGCGAGTGGGTGGAGCGGTTCGGGTTCCGCCTGCTTGGCCCCAACAGTGGCGGGGTGATCCGTCCCTCGACGGGGCTGGCCGCGTCGTTCCTCACATGTCTCGATCGTACGACAAGCGAGATCCGGTCCGGCCCGGTAGGGCTGGTCACTCAGAGTGGTGGCACCGGGAGCTACATCCACAACCTGGCTGCCGCCCGCGGCAGTGGCCTGGCCATTTCAGTATCGACCGGCAACGAGATCGATGTCAGGCTCGGTGAGGCCATCGATGCGGTGTCGACCCTCGAGGAAGTCGAGGTGGTCCTGGCCCTGATCGAGACAGTGCGTGACGGGGAGGTCTTCAGGGAGTCGATCCGTGATTCCATCGGCAGAGGGAAGCCGGTCGTGGCCTGTCGCGTCGGGACCGGTGACCGTGGCCGGGCACTGATGACGACCCACACCGGGGCCATGGCGGTACCGGAGAAGGTACTAGAGGGGGTTCTCGACTCGCTCGGCGTTGTCGTGGCGGAAACGCCCGGCGAGGCCTTCGAGGTCGCCGAGATGATGGCGCGGGCAGTGATCCCTTCCGGCCCGAGAGCGGCGATCGTCACCCACTCGGGTGGCATCGCCATTCACCTCGCCGA
Organism: Actinomycetota bacterium; assembly: GCA_032155085.1. GTDB lineage: Bacteria > Actinomycetota > Acidimicrobiia > Spongiisociales > ZC4RG35 > JARDZU01. The sequence goes on from JALDXM010000266.1 coordinate 2,201, forward strand.
TCTGGCCGAGAAGAGCCGCCTCGACCTTCTTCAGCCGAGCCCAGGTCTTCAGGCCCGGCTCGAGCCTCTCCTCGACCTGGGGGCGGCCAACAACCCGTTGGACATGGGCGCCATCATCGGGGGGCCGGGTCGGTTCGCGGAAGTGGTCGACCGGTTCGCCGGATCGGGGGAATACGACATGGTGCTGGCGGTGTCGACCGCCCACCCCCCCGCCCATTCGACCGAGCGGGTGCGGTCACTGCTGGCGCTTGAGACGCCGGTGCCCATCCTCCACTTGTGGATGGCGGGTGACCAGGCTTCCGCTGCGCTTGACGACTTGAGACAGGGAGGTGTCCCGGTGACCGAGGAGCCAAGGGCAGCGATTCGAGCCATGGCAGGTCTGGCCCGGCTGGCCAAATGGTCCGCACTCGGGGACCTGCCTCTGATCGATGATGATTTCGAGCGATGGGGTCTGCCTCTGGTCGAGGGGGAGACGGCCCACACCGCCGACGAGGCCATAGCTGCAGCCGAACGACTCGGCTATCCGGTGGTGGTGAAGGTGGTTTCCCCCGGGTTGGCCCACAAGACCGAGACTGGTGGCGTGAAACTGGCCCTCGCTGACGCCGAGGAGGTGGCCCGGGCCATCGACGAAGTCACCGCGACGGCCATCGAGGCCGGCCAGATCGTCGAGGGTGTCCGCGTGGAGCGGTATCGCCCCGGGCTGGAGGTGATTGTCGGCGGCCTCGTCGACCCTGTGTTCGGGCCGTTGGTCTCAGTCGGCACGGGCGGCGTGATGACCGAGCTGTTCGACGACGTCGTCTTCGCCACTGCCCCGGTGGGTGTCAACGAGGCTCGGTCGATGATCGATCGACTGCGTGGCCGGGCTCTGCTTGACGGCTTTCGTGGGTCGCCACCAGCCGACGCCGACGCGCTGGCGCGCATCGTCAGCGTGGTAAGCCGTGGCATCGAGGCTTCGGGATATCAGGAGGTGGAGATCAACCCGCTCATCTGGGATGGCGAGGCCTGGGTGGGGGTGGACTGGCTCGTCATTCAGGAGAGGGGCGAGCCGGTGACCGAGGAGACGACCAGCTCGGGGATGTGATCGGCCCAGTTTGCCGATGGATCGCGTGCCGGGAAGTCGAACACCCCGATCATCAGTTGCATCGGATAGTCGGGCGCCTCGTCGATCCGGCGCACTGTCATGTCATCGACAGACAACTCGACCATGCCCGGCATCCATGTCACCGAGTAGGCATGATCCTCAGACACGTCGATGTTCAGGCGCGGGGCTCCGAAATCTCCGACGAGGGTCGGGTCGCGAAAGCTCCGGGTGCCCATCCCGACCTTCGCTGAGCCTTCCTCGGTGGCATCCCCGAACACCTCGGCGATCAGGATCTCGCCGGAGCGCTCGGGCCGGTCTTCGATGCCGGCCAGCCAAACCCCGAACATGGAGCGGGGCGTGATCTCACCGCGCATGACGATCTCGATCTGGGCGAAGTGAGGGGTGTATCCCCAGAACGTCGGCTGTTCCTCGGCGACGATGAGCCCCTCCTTGAACGGCTGCTGGCCGATGGTCGATCCCACCGGGCCGGAGAAGCTGCCGCTCTGGATGCCGGAGACCCGTAGCGGCTCATCGTGCAGGGCGGGGCACCAAAGGGGCTGATCGATCGGGATGAACAGGTGGAGCTCACCGTCCCTGACGAAATGGGTCGCCGCTGATTGTTGCCGAGAGCTCCAGTGGGGCAGGTAGTAGGGAAACCAGACCTGCGGATCGAGGCTGTTG
>JALDXM010000267.1:0-3951 GCA_032155085.1 Actinomycetota bacterium
GGGTGGGTTGAACCGATCAGGGATGTGATCACCGGCCGTCTCAAGAACTGGACAACGGCTCGAGACGCGCGGTGAAATGACGGAGCCAGGGAGCCTGCTCGACGATGCGGAGCCCACTCAGCTCGGAGGATCTGGCCACCACCCGAGCTATGACCTCGCCCACGTAATCGATGTGGCTCTGGGTGTAGGTGCGACGGGGGATGGCGAGTCTGACCAGCTCCATCGCCGCCGGCGTCTCGGAGCCGTCGGGCTGAGGTCGGCCGAACATGAACGAGCCGATCTCGACACCACGAACCCCGCCCTCCAGATACAAGGCGCAGGCGAGAGCTTGGGCCGGGTATTGGGACGACGGGATGTGGGGCAACAACCTGGCCGCGTCCAGGTACACGGCATGGCCCCCTGCCGGTTTCACGATGGGCGCTCCGGCAGTTTCGGCCAGCTCCGCCAGGTAGGCGGTTGACCGTATTCGGTAGCGGAGATAGTCCTCGTCGAGGGCCTCCCAGAGGCCCTGGGCGACAGCCTCCAGGTCGTACCCGGCCATGCCGCCGTAGGTCGGGAAACCCTCGGTCAGGATCAACAGGTTGCGACATTGGGCTGCGAGATCAGGTGACTCGAGGGCAAGGAACCCACCGATGTTGGACATGCCGTCTTTCTTGGCGGACATCGTGGCGCCGTTGGCGCAGCCGAACATCTCCCGGGCGATCTCCAGAGGTGTGCGGTCGGAGTGACCCGGCTCGCGCTGCTTTATGAACCAGGCGTTCTCGGCAAAGCGGCAGGCGTCGAGAATCAGCGGGATCCCGTGCTCATCACACACCTTGCGAACCGATCGCAGGTTCTCCAACGACACGGGCTGGCCACCACCTGAGTTGTTGGTGACGGTCATCATCACGAGTGGGATGCGGTCGGCGCCCACTGACTCGATGGTGTCTCGCAGTGCGTCCAAATCCATGTTGCCCTTGAAGGGAAGCTCGGCTTGGCTGTCGCGTCCTTCCGCGGTGAGCAAGTCCCGAGCTTCCGCTCCTTGGAACTCGACATTCGCCCGGGTGGTGTCGAAATGGGTGTTGGAGGGAACTACATCACCCTCCCGGACCAGGGCCGAGAAGAGAAGCCTCTCGGCTGCCCGTCCTTGGTGGGTGGGTAGCACCTCATCGAAGCCGGTAATCGACGAGACCGTGTCCTTGAAGCGCTCGTACGACCTGCTTCCGGCGTAGGACTCGTCGCCCCGCATCATCCCGGCCCACTGACGAGTTGACATCGCTCCCGTGCCGGAGTCGGTCAGGAGGTCGATGATGACATCGGAGGCCTTCAGTCCGAAGAGGTTGTAATGGGCATTCACGAGCGCCCTCTGGCGCTGATTCCGCGTGGGAAAGTCGATTTGCTCGACCGAATGGATCCGGAATGGCTCGACGATCGTCGTGTAGGAGTCGCCGGGGGGAGCCATGGCTCTGCTCACGATGAGGCGACCATCTCTTTGGAGGCCTCACGAAGCTCACTCGCCGTCGCGCTGGACCTGATCTGTCCAGACGGCCTCTCGGAGTCGAAACCGGCAAGGGCCACCGCGGCGATGGCAAGGGCCGTCTGGTAGGTGCTGATCGGGCCAACGCCTGCGGCGATCATGAGCAAGACGACGCAGGCGATCCGGAGCTCACGATTGACTACCGACAACCAGATAGTGACGATGGCCGCTGCGAGGCCGAGACCGTAAGCGAGTGGCGAGAACCATCCGGGGACACCGAGGTTCCACAGCGTCAGGATCGAAAGTGTCGAACCCCCAACGGCGAAGCCGGCCACGAACAGCACGCCCACCGCCGACCCGGCGACAAGGGCCGGTCGGGTGATCTTCCCCGCGATCAGGAGTGGGGTGGTCGCAGCCGCCAGGATCAGGAGGCCCTCGGCGACGACGATGGCGACGTCGATGGTTTGCCCCGACAAACCGCCACCTGTCCCTTGGGCCAGGACGGTCCATGAGGCCACTGCCGATGCCGCCACGAACAGCCCAATGGGCAGGCATCTGACACCGTTCCAGTTGAGGGCCACCAGCCCGATCAGCACTGCGACGGAGAACCATGCCACCGCAGTATCGGGCACGATGGCGAGTCTCCCGATGGATGCCACGGCGAGGAACGAGCCGATCAGACAGGCGGTCAACCGTCGGGATGTCGTGCCTCGGTTCCATGCCAACCATGCCACGTAGAGCAAGGTGACAATGACTAGCACCACGGCCAGGTAGTAGGCCATCCTTCCCAACTCGCTCAGCACGCCGATCGAAAGCTCATAGCGCCCCAGCCCCGGGATGTGGACCAGCGTTCGAGTGCCTGTCCGCAAGAGGGTCAGCTCGGCCAGGACGGCAACCGCCAGCCACAGGGTCAGGCTGGGCAGACTGGCGCTACGGGCTGCTCGCATCCTCTGATCCTCTCTCGTCGTGGCGGATCAACAGCCAGAGGGCGACGCCCGCCAGGACCAAGAACAACAAGAACCCGAAAGAGACCAGAATCATCGGGTTGGACGGCGTGTACTCCGGCCATGCGTCGGTGGCGCCGACGGCGCGACGGGGCGGGTCCTCAGGTGTGATCTGGAGGCGGGTGAAGGCGGTTACGGACTTGATGCCATTCCGCTCACGCTTGCTCCCATCCCAGACTGCGAATGCGACGTCGACGGGGCCCGTGGTCTCATCGATAGTGGGCTGTAACTCGCCCGCGGCGTCGAAAGAACGCGAGAACACCACCATCCACCGTCCGTCCGAATAGACGGCGTTGCCTGATACTCCAGCGCCATCCGACACCTCGAGGGTGCCAAAACCTCCGGCAACCAGGTTGATGACCGCGTTTCGATTCTCGGTCTGAGACAGCGGGTTACCGGCCTCCCGCGCAGTGAAATAGAGGTCGTCAGTCGATGGGTATGAGTCGACGTAACCGTTCTCCGGCATCGTGGGTGCGTCGGACTGCTGATCGGCCCGCCACTGCCAGATGTTGACCGCCCGGTCGGCCTGACCCATGCAAATCGCCGGGACCTCGCTCCCCGCCTCGGCGGGGAACTGCACGGCGGCGGCATCGGTGAACGATTCGTAGTGGTCCGAGTATTTGTCGGGTGTCGCATCCGACCACTCGAGCATGACATACAGACGGTCGTCGTAATGCAGAGCCCGAACGGCGACCCGTTCGATCGTTCCGCCACCCATTGGTGCGGTGACCTGCTGGGAAGTAGTGGGGAGCATGACAGGGAGGATCGACTGCCAGTCCGGTGAGGAACCGTCCATCACGGGTTCGGCATCCGATCTCCAGGCACCGATCGACTGGGTTTGGGCTATCGCCGGATTGGCCTCCACCACGCGTAGGCCAATGGCGATCAGCACGAGGGCCACGAGAAGCACAATTCTTGATCGGTGACGTCTCATCACGTCCCTCCCGGCCCGGGAGCGGGGCAGGGCCCACAACTGCCGTCGTCCTGCGGCTCTTGGGGCACGGGGTTATCAGCGATCTCGACTGGCTCCACATCGAGGATCTCGAGATCGGCCCCCACCCACAACACGAGCAACTCGGCCAGCGCGGTGTACCAAGGGCTCGAGGACACCGAAGAGGCACGTAGCCCGAAGGAGGGTGCCCAGCAGCCGAGATGCTCGGACAGGAATGCTGCCGCCGTCTCACGACATATAGCGGCACTCTCATCACCATCGGGCCCACGCAATGCGAGGAATTCCTTCCTGGCGAGGACGGCCATGAACTCCAGCTCGACGGTTATGTGGTCGAGACGCTCCCGCTCGCTGCCTCCGGCTCGCAACCCGTGGGCCCTGTAGAAGCCGGCGATGTCGGCCATGATCCCGGTCTGCTGGAAGACCCCGTCGCCTCGATACCCGGTCTCATAGCCAGGAGCGTCCTGGGAAGCGATGGGCGGGAACAGTTCCATGTAGGAGCGGCGCAGGGCTTCCAGATCATCGGGCAACGCCCGAGCCAG
>JALDXM010000268.1:0-3928 GCA_032155085.1 Actinomycetota bacterium
CTACAACCAATGGATTAACAGTCCACTGCTCTACCAATTGAGCTACCGCGGAAGGGTGCCGGCTGGCAGCCATCAGGGTACCAAGACCTCGACGTCTACTCCGACTCTCCATGTGTGTCCACCGCACGTAACCCCTTGGCCCCAGCCGATAATCCGGAAGCGGCCACATAGCGGCCCGCATCGACCAGACCCACGCCCTGGTCCACCAGCTGCGCTACTGCAGGGTGCTTGCGCGCTTCCGTTGCGGCTCGTTTGATCTGTTCGTAACGCTCACGACCGGCACGGGTCCCGAGCACGTATCCGAGGGCAACGCCGGCCACCAAGCCGGTGCGGAATCTCATGGGGTCGATTCTGGCACGAGCGACCCGACGGCGTGGCTGGATCAGGAGCTCTCCAGGAACCCTTCCAGCTTGTGCGACTTGTCGGGGTGGCGGAGCTTGGCCAGGGCCTTGGTCTCCAACTGGCGGATGCGCTCCCTGGTCACCTTGAAATGGGATCCGACCTCTTCGAGGGTCCGCATGCGGCCGTCGGCGAGCCCGAATCGCATGATGAGCACCTCTCGTTCCCGCTCGTTGAGACCTTCGAGGGCCATGGCCAGCTGATCCTGCAATGAGGAGAAGGTGGCGACATCCGGGGGGCGATCGGACTCGAGGTCTTCCACCAGGTCCCCCAGGGTCCCGTCGTCGTCCTCGCCTACGGGGGTTTCCAGAGAGACTGTGTCCTGCGCCACCCGCTGCAGCTCCGCGACCCGACTCGGCTCGAGGTCGAGCTCGAAAGCGAGCTCCTCGAGAGTCGGGGCCCGGCCCATCGACTGGGTCATCTCCCGCTGCGCCCGAGTGAGCTTGTTCACTGAATCGAGCACATGGATGGGCATCCGGATCGTGCGACCCTGGTCCGCTATGGAACGAGATATGGCTTGGCGGATCCACCACGTGGCATATGTGGAGAATTTGAAGCCTCGCCGGTAATCGAAGCGCTCTACCGCCCGCATCAGGCCTACGTTGCCCTCCTGGATCAGGTCCAGCAGCGCCATCCCACGGCCCACGTTGCGGCGGGCCAGAGCTACGACAAGGCGCAGATTCGACTGCACCAGTTGTTTCTGCGCCGCATCCCCCATGTCGATCTCGTGACCCAAGAAGGCACGGTCCTCGTCGTTGAGACCGTCCTCGGCGAGGCGCCCCTGAGCTCGGCGCCCTGCCTCCATCTGCATGGCCAGTTCGACTTCTTGCTGTCCGGTCAGCAGCGGGTAACGGCCGATCTCGTTGAGATAGAGCCGGACCGGGTCGGATACCGAGATCTGTCCGACCTCGATGAACTCCTCCGTGACTCCGGGGCCTTCTTCGGTGAGCTTGATCCCCTGGGCGCGTAAGGCGTCGGCGACCTCTTCGAAGGCCTCACCTGCTGCCTCGGCATCTTCCAGCTCCTGCTGGACCTCGGCCATGGTGAGAAAGCCCCGATGCTTGCCCCTCTTTACGAGGGCGGCGACGACCTTGCTCAGTTCCTCGTTCACAACCTGGAGGAGGATCGCTTCTCCTGCTGTAACGCTATCAAGCGTCGGAGGTTGTCGGAATGAACTTCGCTTCCCGGCTCCATCGCGGCCAGGTTCCTCTGCAGATCGGCGATCTCGGCGTCGAGACGCCGCTCCTCGATCCTGGCCTTGATCTCGGAGCCGGAAGGCAGCGGACGGTCGTCCATCGCCAGCGAACGAAGCAAAGATGCGGTGTCGTCCCCAGTCGCGGTCGGGATGGCGACTGGTTCTCCTGGTCTGGTCGTGGCGATGGCGGGGACTATGGCGGAAAACGCACTGCGCAACCGTTCGTCGGTGAAGTCAGCTTCGGTCACACCCTCGACGGAGGATGGATCGGCGATAAGGACCCGTAGCAGTTCCGACTCGATGCGGTCCAGTGGCCGCTCCTCGGCCGTCGCACTCCCCCGTCGCCTCCGCTGCTCTCCCTCGATCGCCACCACCGCGCTGTCGAGGTCGACACCCACGAGTCTCGCCACATACCTGGCGTACTCACGCCGGGCGATCTGGTCGTTGACCCGGCGAACCTGCGCTGCTGCAGCATGCAAGGCTCGGGCGCGGCCTTCGGGCCCCGTGAGGTCGTGCCTGCTCACCTCGTGCTCGATCCGCCGCTCCAGGAGGGGCCTCGCCCCATTGACCGCCGCCACCAACTCGGTGGCCCGGTCCTGTTGGACGAGATCGGCCGGATCCAACCCATCCGGCATCACCGCCACCCTCAGGTCGAGATCGAGCCGGAATGGCGACTCCAGCTCGTCTCCACGCAGGGCGGCCTTCGAACCGGCCTCGTCGGAATCGAAGGCCAGGACCACCTTCTCGCTGAACCGTCGCAGCAGGTCGAAATGCCCGTCCCCCAACGCCGTACCGCAGGTGGCCACAGCTGTCTTGATCCCGGCCTGATGCATGGCGATGACATCCGTGTAGCCCTCGACGATCACCGCGGGTCGGTCGTCGGAGATCTCCCGTCGGGCCCGGTCCAGCCCGAAGAGGAGCTGGGCCTTGTGATACACCACCGAATCGGCCGAGTTGACATACTTTGCATCGGGATTGTTGGTCTGGTTGCGGTCGACCTCGTCGATCTTGCGACCCCCAAACCCCACCGGATCGCCCCGCAGGTCGTGGATGGGGAACATGAGCCGGCCCCGAAACACGTCGAAAAGGCCATGCCGGCCAGGGCGGGACAGGCCGCTGTCGCTCAGCGCCTTGTCGTCGACCCCGGCCGCCCTGAGCTCCTTGGTCAGTGTGTCCCAGTCGGTCGCGGCGAAGCCGAGCTTCCATTGATCGATCACGTCGATGTCGTATCCCCGGTGCCGGAGGTAAGCCCGGGCCGCTCCGGCATCGGGCGCCTTCTTGAGCCTCTCGTGATAGACGTCGATGGCCTTCCGCAGGGCCTCCACGGCCGCCCCCCGGCGTCCTCTCTGCCGGGCGTCGGCTGGGTCCCGCACCAGCGTGATCCCGGCGCGACGGGCCAGCATCTCGATGGCATCGCCGAAGTCCACGCCTTGGGTTTCCTGGATGAAGCTGAAGACGTCTCCGCCCTTGCCGCAACCGAAGCAGTGGTACAGACCACGGGCGCGGTCGACGGACATTGACGGGGTTTTCTCCTCGTGGAAGGGACAGACCGCCATGAAGCTCCGGCCCGAGCGCTTGACCTTGGTGACCTCGGAGATCAGATCGACGAGGTCTGTTGCCTCCCTGACCCGGTCGATGTCACCTCGCTCTGCCATGCCGGCCGATCATAAGGACGACCGGGCGCTGCTTCACGATGTGGCCACGAACTCGAGCCGGATCAACACCTCGTCGGAGACGTCGGCGACCCCAGGAGCATTCGGGATCCCGATCCCATAGTCGGACCTGAGCACCGTTGCCTCGGCGGTCCCCTCGATCGCCGAGTCCCCAGCCATGGAGGCGGTGACGTCGAAAGTGACCGGGTTCACCGTGTCGCGGATGGTCAGGTCCCCGGTCACCGAGAAGCTCAGCGGCTCACCCTCGACCAGACCTCCGCCGAGGCCCTCCACCGAGCTGATCTCGAAGTTGATGAACTCGAACTCGTCGCTGGCCGAATCGAGGATCACGGGGCCCCGAATCGCCCGGTCGCGGTTGCCCGAGTCGGTCTGAAAGGTTCGAGCGTTGATGACGATCGGTGAGAACTCGATCGAGGCGAGATCGTCCGGGTCGACGAGGAACTGCCCGGCGATCTCTGAGGTCGTGCCCACCACGCGCTTCGGCTCACCACGGAGTACCTCGTCGATCTCGAACGCCGCCGACGACTGGGCTGAGTCGATGACGAACGCCACTGGCTCTCCCGACGCTTCCCCGACTGTGCTGTCGGGCTCGGCCGCGATAGTGGGGGTGGTCAGCTCGGTCGAGGGCTCACCCGATCCCCCGGCAAAGTAGAGATAGCCC
>JALDXM010000269.1:0-3926 GCA_032155085.1 Actinomycetota bacterium
AACCCATTGTCGGCGGTCCAGTCGGCGACTTCATCCAGCGCGGTCTCGGGAAATGGCGCTGTTAGCAATCCGAGCTTCATATCCGATCTCTCCTCATCTCGCGACTTTCGTCCAGCGTCCTTCGTCGTGGCTGCGTGCCACTGCCTCGGTGACCACCATCGCATCGTGGCCGTCGGCGAACGTCGGGTAGGCCGCGGCACCGTCACCGCTCCCCCCACTCTCGATGGCCGAATAGACCTGGCTGAACAACGCTCGGAAGGTATCCGGGAAGCCTTCGACATGCCCGCCGGGATAGGCCATGTTACGGCTCGCCTCGGGGGCGGAATTGCCCGGGTCTCGGTACAGCACCTCGTTGGGTCGGTCTCGATGGCCGATCATCAACTGGTCCGGGTGCTGTGAGTACCAGGAGAGCGACGCCTCGCTGCCGGCGATCTCGTAGCGGACCGAGTTCTTCTCACCGGCCGAAACCTGGGAGATGGTCACCGCACCCCTTGCCGATCCCTCGTACCTGAGGAGGATCCCGGCGGCATCATCACTCGACATCTCCTCCTCGATCAGGTCACCGGTGAGATCTGCCTTGGCGAACGACTCCACCGGGCCCTTCGGGTGCCGGCGGACCGGGACCAGCGTGTGAAGCTCGGCCATGACCTCTTCCACGTCCAGCCCCGAGATGAACCGGGTCAGGTCGAGCCAGTGTGACCCGATGTCGGCGACCGCTCGCAGCCGGCCAGCCTCCTCCGGCTGCAGCCTCCAGTTCCAGTCGGTGTCCTTGAGCAGCCAGTCCTGGTGATACGAGCCCGTGATGAAGATTGGTTGGCCGATGTCGCCGGCAGCAACCATCGCCATCGCCTGGTGGTTGAGTGGATAGTGGCGGATGTTGAAGCACACCGCGTTGACCAGCCCGGCAGTCTCGGCGCGGGCAACCAGATCGGCCGTGTCCTCGGAGGTGAGGGCGAGCGGCTTCTCACAGACGACATGCTTCCCGGCGTCGAGCACGGTGCGGACCTGATCGGCGTGGGCGTAGTTGGGGCTGGTGATGTGCACGACGTCGATCTCCGGATCGGCGGCGAGGTCGGCGGCGCTCTCGTATACCGGTGGCAACCCGGATGCCTCGGCCTTCGCGCGGGCACGCTCCGGTGACGAGCCAACCACGCCGACCACATCGACACCGAGACGACGCAGGGCCTCGACGTGGGCGACCCCGATGAACCCGATGCCGACCACACCTGCCCTGAGTTCGCTCCGACCCATGAGACTCCATTCGCTGCTGGCTGGTGTCGGGAGAATAAGCGGATCGAGCGCCGCGGTGAAGACGGCACCACCGGCAAAAGCCACCGCAGGTCAGGACGCAAGTCCGGTACTTATGCGCTTGACACGTGCAAAAGTCGCTGGCATCGTCTGAGACACAGTGCCCCCTCTCGACAGCACCCAGGGTCAGGAGTCCGACTCACCCGGTGATCTGCTGCAACTGATCCGAAGCGGGAGAGCGCGGACCCGGGGGGAGCTCGGCGAGGCGACGGGTCTGGCCCGATCAACCGTGGCGCAACGCATCTACTCACTCAAGGCCGCCGGACTGATCGTTGAATCGGGCGAGGCCGCTCCTTCGACCGGCGGGCGCCCGCCATCCCTGCTCGACTTCAACGCGGACGCCGGCCTCGTCTTGGCCGCCGACCTCGGCGCCACTCATTCCCGGGTGTCGGTTAGCAATCTGCTTGCCGAGTCGATCGTCGAGACCGCCGCCGAGATCGACATCGACCGCGGTCCGGAGGAGGTTCTGTCGTGGCTCGACCAAACCTTCCGCGGCTTGCTCGACGAGGTGGGCAGGCCCGTGAGCGACGTGCGTGGCGTAGGCATCGGCCTTCCCGGCCCCGTCGATTTCGCACACGGAATGGCGGTCAACCCGCCGATCATGGCCGGTTGGCACATGTTCGGCGTGGCCGAGCACTGCCGTGCCATATACGGCGTGCCTGTGCTGGTCGATAACGACGTGAACATCATGGCCCTCGGTGAGTACTGGGTCATGGAGCCGAAAGTCGACGACTTCATCTTCGTCAAGGTCGGTACAGGTATCGGGTCCGGGCTGATCCTCGGTGGCCTGCTCCATCGGGGCACCAACGGTGCAGCCGGCGACATGGGCCACGTGCGAACCACATCCGACGAGGTGTTGTGCCGGTGCGGCAACAACGGCTGTCTCGAGGCCACCGCCGGCGGGGCGGCGCTGGCTGCCCGCCTGCGAGAGCGTGGCTTCGAGGCGACAGGCAGTCGTGATGTGGTGAGATTGGTCGAGGAGGGCAATCGCGAGGCCATTCGCTCAGTGCGCGCGGCCGGCCGTCTCATCGGCCAGGTCCTGGCGTCGATGGTGAACCTGCTCAACCCCGAGCTGATCATGATCGGGGGCGACATGGCCCGGTCCGAGCCTCAGCTCCTTGCCGGGATCCGTGAGGTGGTCTATCAACGCTCCACCACACTGAGCACGACCGACCTCCAGATCTCGGTCTCGACGCTCGGCGATCGGGCCGGGATCACGGGCGCGGCCGCCATGGCGATCGACCACATCCTCACGCCATCCGCCATCGATCACGTGCTGGCGAATGGCTGACGAGACGAACGACTTTCCCCTGACACGGGATGAACCAGAAAGACCGCTGATGCGGAAAAAGGAACCAAGGGAGGAAGGATGAGAGGAATGGCCCAGGGCCAACGGCCAGGGCCAGAAAACGTTTGCCAGATCGTGCCCGATCGGTACGATTCGGCGAAGGCGGGTGAGTGGATGTGGCCCATGACCTGTGAGACACTCCGACTCGCCCCCGGGCAATAACGAGGAGGAAATTCGCAGATGACCAAGAAACTCTTGGCGCTGCTGGCAGTGGTTTCGCTGCTGGCAGTCGCCTGTGGCGATGGGTCGGGCTCCGGCACGACCGGAGGCGCCGACACGACGGCTGGCGCGGACACGACAGCGGCGCCGGACACGACGGCGGCGCCGGACACGACGGCGGCGGCCGACACGACGGCCCCGGCTGGAGAAGGGACATTCCGGATCGGCTACTCCAACGGCGGTGGCGTGGGCAACGGTTTCCGTGAGGAGCAGGTGTGCACGGCCAAGGCCGAGGCCCTGGCCTCGGGTCAGGTTGCCGAGTTGGTGACGATCCATCGCAACACCGACGCCGCAGGTCAGCTCTCGGACATCCGTGACCTGATCGCCGACGACGTCGACGCGATCGTGTTCAACCCGAACGACCCCGAGGCGCTCAACCCGGCGCTCGATGAAGCGGCGGCAGCAGGCATCCCGACCGTGTCCGTTGACGCGTTCGTCACCCACGAGGGCACCTACAACCTGTACAACAACCAGGTCGAATACGCACGGCTCGGCGCCGAGTGGTTGTTCGAGCAGATCGGCGGCGAGGGCAACGTGTACTACATGCGTGGCTTCGCCGGCCACCCTGCCGACACCGACCGTCACACCGGGTTCCAGGAGGCGCTGGCCAACTACCCCGGTATCACGGTCATCCCCAGCATCGAGGGTGAGCACACCGGTTGGGACCCGGCCACCACGACCCAGTTGATCAACGATTGGATCGCCAGTGGCCAGATGGACGACACGACCGGCATCTGGACTTCGGGAATGGACTCGCAGGTGGTGGACGCCATCTCGCAGGCCAACCTGGAGTTCGTGCCGATCGTCGGCGCCGACCTCGGTGCCTTCGTGGCACAGCTCCTCGACTCCGAGGGCTTTGCCGGGCTCGAGGGCTCTGCGGTGACCAACACCGCCGCCGTTGGTGGTGCCGGCGTCAACCTGGCGCTGAAGCTGCTCAACGGCGAGACAGTCGAAACCGCAGCAGACGCACCCCAGCCCAACACGGTGCTGTTGGACCCGGTGCTGGCCGACAACACGACCGACGAAGGACGGGCCACGCTCGAGTCATGGC
>JALDXM010000270.1:0-3898 GCA_032155085.1 Actinomycetota bacterium
CGCTTTTCCCCACGCTTGGTCCGAAACTTCCCGCGCCGCTTCGCCAACTCCAGGTCTGTGCGAGAAGTCTTCCCCGTTTTCTCCTTATCATTATACGAATCTTCGTATTAACGTCAAGTTCCAGAATCCGACTCAAGACGAGATCGCCGATCTAGCTGCGGCGTCCGGTGGAGGTGCTGACCAGCGGAGAGATCCTGGTCGAGACCGGGGCCAGCTCCCAGGGACAGGGCCACGCCACGGTCCTGGCCCAGATCTGCGCTGCCCATCTCGGGGTGAGCCCCGACCGGGTGCGGGTGCGGGCCGGGGACACAGCCACATATGGGCATGGGATCGCCACCGTCGCCAGCCGCAGCGGCCAGACCACGGCCTCGGCGGTGCACGTCGCCGCCGACGACCTGGCCGAGACCGTCAAGAAACTCGCCGCAGACCGCCTCGAGGCATCGAGTCAGGACATAGTCCTCGTCGACGGGGTGGCCATGGTGGTGGGTCAGCCCGGGTCCGAGATCCCGCTGGGTGACCTGGCCGCCGGCCTCCAGCCCAAGCTGGGTGCCACCCTGCCCGAGGGTCAGCAGCGGCCCGGGCTCTCGGTCGAGCGTGTCCTGCCATTCGACGGGCTGGCCTACACCTTCGGAACCCACGTTGCCGAGGTCGAGATCGACCCGGAGACCGGGCATGTGGTCGTGGCCAACTATGTCGTGGTACACGACTGCGGGACACTCCTCAACCCGATGATCGTCGATGGCCAGATCGACGGTGGCGTCGCTCACGGGCTCGGCAATGCCCTCTCGGAAGAGATCCGGTTCAGCGACGACGGCCAGCCCCTGACCACGTCGTTCATGGATTACCGGCTGATGACCGCCGCCGACATGCCCCCGCTCACCAAGATCCACACCGAGACCCCGTCGCCGACCAACCCTCTGGGAGCCAAGGGTGCCGGCGAGGGAGGCACCATCCCCGCTGCCGCCGCCGTCGCCTCCGCCGTCGAACATGCCCTGGAGGGGACCGGCGTCACAGTGAATCACTATCCGATCAGCTCGGAGTGGGTGCAAAGGGCGATCGCCAAAAGCCCGGCATGACCCAGCCCTCCAAGGCGGACGAGCCATTCCGCGTCAGTTCGCTAACCGGATCCGTCTACGTGCCCGGAGTGCTGTATGCGATTGGTCAGGGTGCCGCCACCCCGATGATCGCCCTCGTCGCCCTCGATCTCGGGGCTTCTCCGGCGGTCGCCGGCGCCATCGTCGCCCTGCGCGGCATCGGCACCCTGTTCTTCGACATCCCAGCCGGAAGCCTCGTCGCACGGGTTGGAGAGCGTCGGGCGATGCTCATCGCAACCGGGGCGCTCACTCTCATAGCTCTCGGGATAGGTCTCGGGCCCACGCTCCCTATGTACGCGGTGCTGGTCTTCCTCATGGGCGGAGCCTGGTCGATATGGGCCCTCGCCCGACTCGCATTCGCCACCGAGGTGACGCCGCCCAGGCACCGGGGCCGGGTGATGTCGATGGTTGGGGGGACCATGCGCATCGGCCAGTTCGTCGGCCCCCTCCTCGGCGGTCTGGTCGTGATTCCCTTCGGCCTCGCCGGCCCTTTCTTCGCCCAGGCGTTGCTGGCCGCCATCGCCGCCCTCTCCTTGGGGCTCGCCCCCGAGCCCCCCACAGCCGGGACCACCGTCAGCATCCCCTCCTCGCTCCGGCAGGTCCTGCGCGAGCATCGCCGCACTCTCGGCACCGCGGGGATAGTCGCTGTGACGTTCCAGCTCCTCCGCACCGCACGACAGGCCATCATCCCTCTCTGGGGAGATCACATCGGGCTGAGCGCAAGCCAGATCTCGCTGATCTTCGGCCTTTCCTCGGGGATCGAGATGATCATCTTCTACCCGGTGGGGATGCTCATGGATCGCAAGGGCCGAAGGTGGGCGGCCATCCCCAGCCTGCTTCTGCTCTCACTCGGGCTCGCCCTGATCCCCCTGACCTCGGAGTTCATCGGCCTTCTCGTCGTAAGTCTCTTCATTGGGCTGGCCAACGGGCTCGGCTCGGGGATCAACCTCACCCTCGGCTCGGACCTATCTCCCGAGGCTGGGCGAAGCCAGTTCTTCGGCTTGTGGCGACTGATCAGCGACGTGGGCACGGCCGGGGGCCCTTTGCTGGTGGCGGTGGTCACCTCGCTGGTGTCTCTCGCCGCAGCCCCGATCGCGGTGGCAGCGGTCGGGCTGGCCGGGGCAGCGGTGATGTGGCGGTCGGTGCCGGAGACGCTTCAAGCCGACCTGGAATGACCTCCTTAGAATGAGGCGCGACAACGGGTCAGCTTCCCGAGTGGTCACGGCGGTCACACGGGCGAGGCCAGGGAGGATGATCAGTTGAAGGATCGGCTTCGACATTGGGGACGTCTGGCGGTGGTGGACGTCACCCCCTTGCGCGAGGTTCGCGGCTATCGCTGGCTGTTTGCCGGCCAGTTCTTCGCCCAGGGCGGCAGGCAAATGACGGTCGTTGCCGTACCGGTCCAGATCTATCAACTGACCGAATCCACCCTGGCTGTGGGCTTTCTGGGCCTGGCCCAATTGGTTCCCCTTCTCCTCGTCTCGGTGGTCGGTGGCGCCCTCGCCGACGCGGTCAACCGTCGCAAGCTTCTCGTCTTCTCCCAACTGACGATGGCCGCAACCGCCGCGGGGCTGCTCTGGAACTCACTGGCGGCGGCGCCGCTGATCTGGCCCCTCTTCGTCCTGGTCGCCATCAACGCTGGCGTGTCCGCGATCGACAACCCGGCGCGTCACGCCATCGTCCCCGGTCTGGTCGGACGTCGACTCCTCCCCTCATCACTGGCGCTAAATCAGATCCTTCACAACATCGCGGCAGCTTCGCTCCCCGCCGTGGCCGGGCTTTTGATCTCGACTGTGGGCCTGCCCTGGACATACGGGATCGAAATGGTGATGTTCCTCATCAGTGCCGTTCTCATCCGGCACGTGCCTGATGTGGCCACGGTTGGGGGTGGCCGGCAATTTGGCTTCTCGTCGATTGCCGAAGGGTTCAGGTATCTGAAAGACCAGCGGATCATCCAGGCCACTCTGCTCATCGATCTCAACGCCATGGTCTTCGGCATGCCCACTGCCCTCTTCCCGGCGATGGGCACCGAGACCTTCGGCGGCGACGCCTTCACGGTGGGTCTTCTCTACGCCGCGCCCGGGGCCGGTGCACTCCTAGCAGCGCTCACATCTGGCTGGGTCCCGACCGTCGTCCGCCAGGGCCGGGCGACCATCATCGCGGTGATTGTTTGGGGATCGGCCATCGCTGTTTTCGGCCTAACTGCCTACCTGCCCCTCGCCCTGGTCATGCTGGGCGTAGCTGGGGCGGCGGACGTCGTCTCGGCCATCTACCGCGGGAGCATCGTCCAACTGACCGCACCCGACGAGCTGCGAGGTCGGATGGGCGGAATGCACACCGCAGTGGTCGCTAGCGGCCCGCGTCTCGGCGACCTCGAAGCCGGCGTGGTCGCCGAACTGACCTCCACCAAATTCAGTGTGGTATCAGGCGGATTGGCCTGCATCGTCGGGGCGTTGCTGATCGCCCGCTGGTCGCCCGAGTTCGTCCACTATCGCCACGAGCCGAGCCGACAATGAGCGGGTCAGGCCAGCCCGAAGAGCTTCGCTGCGTTGCCTCCCGAGATCGCCGTCCTGTCGGCCTCGGTGAGGCCCTCGGTAGCGGCGATGAGCCCGATTGGGTCGGTTTCACCCATGTCGAAGGGGAAGTCGGTGCCGAGCATGACACGGTCCACTCCGACGATCTCGATCAGATGGCGGAGATAGAGAGGCTGGAAGACCATGGTGTCGTAGAAGAGTCGCTTCATGTAGTGGCTGGGCGGGTGATCGGGGATGGCCACTCTCGTCTCGGGGCGAACCTCCCAGGTG
>JALDXM010000271.1:0-3881 GCA_032155085.1 Actinomycetota bacterium
ACGTGGAACCGAACGGAGCACGTGGGCCCCTGGTGGTTGCGGCTCACCGGCTCCCGGTGGCCTGGGATGAGAAGAACCAGAAATGGAATACGAGCCCGGGCGGCCTCGTCTCTGCCCTGGCCCCGGTTCTACGCGAGCGCGGAGGGGTCTGGGTCGGGTGGAATGGTGGTCCCGGGGGTGAATCGAAGACGTTCACCGCCAACGGGATAAGGAACCGGCCCGTGGTTCTGTCCGAAGCGGAGATCGAGGACCATTACGACGGGTTCTGCAGCGGAACCATCTGGCCCCTTTACCACGATGCCATCCGTCCCCTCGAGTTCCATCGGCATTGGTGGGGGCCCCATCAGGAGGTCAACGAGCGTTTCGCCCGTTCCGTAGCCCGGGCCGCCGGCGCCAACGGCAGGATCTGGATCCACGACTACCAACTCCAGCTGGTCCCGGCAATGGTCAGAAAACGGTTGCCGGAGGCCAGGATCGGCTTCTTCCTCCACATCCCGTTCCCGCCGGTCGACATATTCGAGCGACTTCCCTGGCGTCGACAGGTCCTGGAGGGGCTGCTCGGCGCCGACTACCTCGGGTTCCAGACCCGGCGCGCCGTCCTCAATTTCGCCGCGGCCGCCCGCGAGATCGCCGGCGCCCAGGGCCCGGCCTCTTCTCTCGAGTACGACGGCCGCCACATCAGGGCCCAGGCGGTCCCCATCTCGGTGGACATCGCGCAGAGTCGGGCCGCCGGCAACTCTGAGGAGGCGCAAGCCGCGGCAAAGCGTCTGAGAAGCGATCTGGGCAATCCCGATCACGTGATCCTCGGTGTCGACCGTCTTGATTACACAAAGGGCATCGACCTCCGATTGAGGGCGTTCGAGGTGATGTTGCAGCGCCACCGTGAGCTCCGAGGCAAGGTCTCGCTCATACAGATCGCAGTGCCCAGCCGGGAGGACGTCGGTGAATATCAGACCATCCGGCGTCGGGTCGAGGAGATGGTGGGACGGATCAACGGCCGGTTCGCCCGGGCCGCCTGGACCCCGGTCCATTACCTGTACAGGAACTACTCATTCGAGGACCTGGTTGGGGCCTATCTGGCCGCCGACGTGATGCTGGTCACGCCTCTCCGGGATGGGATGAATCTGGTGGCGTTGGAGTATGTCGCCACCCGCACCGAGAACCGAGGCGCCTTGATCCTGAGCGAGTTCGCCGGCGCCGCTGAGCGTCTCACTGATGCCTTGATCGTCAACCCCTATGACCTGGACGCACTGGCCGTGACCCTTCACAACGCGGTCATGATGGAGGCGGAGGAACAGGCCCGACGGATGTCCCGTCTCCGCAGAGCAGTGGGAAGATGGGACGTCCACTCTTGGGCGCGCCAGAACATCGAGGCCATCGAGGGATGATCGAAGACCTGGCTGCGACCAGAAAGCTGCTGCTGGCCTCCGACTTCGACGGGACACTGGCCGAAATCGTGGACGATCCCGACCTCGCAACCCCACTGGCGCGATCCAAATCGGCCCTCGAGGCACTTGCGGACAGTCCCGGGACCACGGTCGCTGTGATCAGTGGTCGTCGGCGATCCGAGTTGGTCGAGAGATTCGACCATCCATCTTTCGTCCTTATCGGTGAGCACGGCGCCGACCATGGCGATGGCACCGGGCCCGAGTCCGGATCCCTGGCCGAGGCACGGGTCCTGGCCGACCAGCTCGCCAGTACGGCTCAGGGAGCAAGAGTTGAGCACAAGACCAGGTCGGTCGCGTTCCACTATCGCCTCGTTGAGGACCCCGACCATGTGGTCGAGGAGCTCCGACGACGTGCCGGCGCAATCCCGGGGCTTCGCCTTGTCGAGGGAAAGATGGTTGTGGAACTGACCGACTCGGCTGTTGACAAGGGGACCGCCCTCCTCGAGCTCAGACGTCAGGTCTCACCCGACCGGGTCGTCTTCATGGGGGACGATGTGACTGACGAGACCGCCTTCGCCGTCCTCCAACCCGGAGACGTCGGCATCCACGTCGGGTTGGGACCGAGCCTGGCGGGTGTCACTGTCGCTGACCCGTCGAGCCTGGCCGACATGCTCGACACCCTGGTCGCGTTTCGGACCGCCGGCTGACAGACCCTTCCTAATCTCGGATCGTGTGCGGTCGGTTCTCCATAACCGGTGACCTCGACTTCTATGCCGAGTACTTCGGGGTGGACGAGGTCACTGCCGAGCGTCTCGAGCCCAACTGGAACGTGGCCCCCACCGACCCGGTCTATGTGGTCGCCGAGCGTGAGGGTGTTCGATCCCTGGGCACGATGCCATGGGGGCTTGTCCCTCACTGGGCCAAAGACACACGTTCGATCCACATCAATTCTCGGGCCGAGACGGTGGCCTCGAATGCGGCATTTCGCGAGTCGTTCTCCCGCCGCCGATGTCTCATCCCAGCCGACGGGTTCTACGAATGGGAGCCCCCAGCAACGGGTCGGGCGCCGCATTGGGTCTATCGGGCCGATGGGCACCCGATGGCTTTCGCCGGAATCTGGGCCTCCCGACGCGACCCCGAGACCGAAGTCTGGCAGCGGACTTGCTCGATCATCACCACGGTTGCGAAAGGGGCCGTGACCTCGATCCACGACCGAATGCCGATCTCGCTCCAGGCGACGGTCTGGGATGCCTGGCTCGATCGCGACCTCAAAGATGCCGAAGCCGTGACCGGCCTGCTCCAACCAATCGATCCAGAGGTGATCATGGAGCATGCCGTCTCGAAGCTGGTGAACTCGGTCAAGAACAACGGGCCCGAATTGCGGGAGAAGGCAGTGCCGGACACCCTGTTCTGACGGCACACGGTTCGTCGACCGCGTTCGCCATCGAGATTGACCAGGAGGGGCGATAGCCTGCCCTTCTCCCCATGAGATCCGTGTTTCGCTTGCTCCTGGCCGCCCTGGCAATTGCCGCTTGCAGCACACTTGTCGGGGAAACCCCGGTCGGGACGATTGGCGCACAAAGCACCGCGGTCTCATCGACTACCGTCACGATCTCCGCTCCCTCGAGCACCTCGACCACCCTCCACGAGGACCGGGATTGCACACCAGTCCCTCTTGGCGACACGCCGGTGGCAACGGGCACCGTTGCGGGCGACGCGGTGGCGCTCTCCCGGCAAGTCTTCCCGTGCGCCCAGGAAGTGGTGGTGGTCCCCGAGACGGATCTGACCGAGGTTGCAGTTGCAGCCCAGCTGGCAGCCGCGGTCGGCGGCCCATTGCTCCACCCGGGCCCGGACCTGGCCGCCGAGCTGGCACGTTTGGAGCCGGCGACGATCCATCTCGTCGGCAACGTGCATCTGGCATCTCCACCGGGCTCGAGGCTGGTGCATTCTTCCTGGGCAGAGTCCGTGGTTCACGCCCAGGAGGCACTCGAGGTCACCGATCAGGTCTCCCTCCCGGCCGTCCCCGACGTGAACACCGTGGTCCAGACCTTGGCCGCCCTCACCACCAGAGACAGAGTCGTCGCCCCCGCGGCGGGGGCATCGCCGCAGGCTGCCACTGTCGACCCCGTGGGCCTGATCACAGGATTGGCGACGGCCTCCGGTTCGGAGTTCGTCTGGATGGTGCCCTCGTCACAACCGGTGCTGGCCCTCACTGCATCAGCCATCGGCCGCGCGGTCGGCGCCTCCGTGGTGGCATATGACCCGGCCGACATCTTCGCATACCCCGAGATCAGCCCGGCCCTTTCCGGTCGACCACCGGCCGCCATCCGTTACGTCGGCGTGGAGACACAACCCTCTCCATGGGAGACAGAGGTCCTGTTGAGAGGTGTGCAGGTCCCCGGAGGTGGCTTTCGCGTATTCCCACCAACTACTCCGCGTCGTTATGTCGCCTTCTACGGGAATCCGCTCTCGACTGCCCTCGGTGCGCTGGGC
>JALDXM010000272.1:0-3841 GCA_032155085.1 Actinomycetota bacterium
GACCAATTCCGGCTCCCAGGCAATGTCAACGCCCATCGGCTAGGAACAGGGCCCGAGATGTGGAGTCAATCGGGAGGAAGTATCCAGGTCTTCTGTGAGTTCGTCGGCACCGGAGGGACGTTCGGTGGCATCGCCAGCTTTCTGAAGGGCCAGAGCCCGACGGTCGCCTGTTATCTGATCGAGCCCGCCGGTGCGGCGGTCATCGCCGGGAAACCGTTGACCGACCCAGGTCACCGGATCCAGGGGGGTGGATATGCCATGGCAGAGCTGACAGGTGTGGACGGCGACCTGATCGATGGCACGATCGAGGTCTCGGATACAGACGCCATCGAAGCCAGCCGCCGTCTCGCCCGCACCGAGGGGATCTTCGCCGGATTCTCCGCAGGGGCATGCCTGACAGCTGCCGCCCGACTCCTGACCACTGATCACCCGGGGGCGACGGTGGCGGTGATCCTCGCCGACTCGGGAATGAAATACCTGTCGACCGATCTATGGGATCGGTAGCGAATCGCCGATCAGTCCGATTCCCGCAAGCTGGCCCTGAGCAATTCTTCGACATTCGCCGGCCGCTCGATTGCCGCCGTAGAACCGAGATCGCTGTAGCTGAGGCGGTAGCTCCACGAGGACCCGCCGCCCCAGGTGGCATGGATCTCGTCGATAGTGCCGTCAGCACCGACAGCGATGCTGATGTCGATCAGATTGGCCGGATCGGCGGCGTCGTCGTGGGCCACATTGCCGAAGGGCAGCACGCGGAGGTTCTCGCCATCTTTGACCCCTGTTTCACGGGCCAGTGACCCTGCAGGCACCTTCCCTTGGTACACGGTGGAGCCGTCAGCACCCTGGATCGTGGTGAGACCGCTCATCTCGGCGGTGATCCGCTGGATGGTCTCGCCACCGACGTCCTCGGCGATAGCTGCCAGGTACTCATCAGGGGTGGTCCCGGAGTCGGGGTCGATGCTCTCCGGCGGGCCGAGTTCTAACCAACCATCGGCCACCTCCGGGTTGGGCGCATACATCATGCCGTCGACCACGAGCAGGTCCTTACGACTGTCTCTGGAGGGATCACTGTTGGCGACCGACAGATCATTGCCGCTCCAGCGGAGGGTCCTCCCTACCCAGAGTTCGCCGTCTTGGGTGATCTCGAGCTCGACCGTGCCAGAGCTCGCAGCCGCCTGGGCCGTGGCATGGACCGCCTGTTGCATGGCCTCGGCCGGGGGGACGGCCAACGGCCCCACCGGTGACCCCACCGCGACCAGCGTCACGACAACGGCGCTAACAGTGGCTGCAGCCGGAATACCGATCATCGGCCAGCGCCGGCGTCTTACGCTCGCGGGCGAGGGGCTGAGATCGCCGGCCCATTCGGCGAAATCGGGCCGGTGCCGCGGGTTGGCCCCTCGTAGGGCGTCGAGACTCTGGGTCTGGTTCATGATTGCGCCTTTCTGGTCTCTGCTGTGAGGGACTGTTGATCCATGGCTGATTCGTAGGCCTCACGGAAGCGGGCACGGGCTCGGTGGAGACGACCCCGAGCCGTCACCTCCTGACACCCGAGCACTTCACCGAGCTCGGCAGGTCGGAGCCCCTCCCACTCGACGAGCAGAAGCACCTCACGATCCGCCCGGCTGAGTTTGGCCAACGCCGCATGAACCGCGGTGTCGTTGGCCGACATCGGATGCACTTCTTCGTTGCTGCGCTCCTGCGACACCCGGTCGGCCAAAGCGTCACGACGCCTCCGGGATCGTCTCGTGTTGGCGGTGACCCGACGAGCCGTGGCGTACAACCAGGCCCGGGCCGCATCGCCCGAAGGCACCAGGTCGATCTTGCGCCACGCGACCAAGAACACCTCCGCCAGCGCGTCCTCGGCATCAGCCTTCGACCCGGTGCGCCAGCTGCAGTAGGAGGCAATGTCGAGCTTGTGGGCCTCGAACAGCGAGTCGAACCGCTGTCGACGGCTCGATTTGTCACTCATCAATGGGTCAAGTGTCCGGCATTCTTCGTTTCGTTTGAGGGTGAGTCATTGACCCGGCGGCCACGTCACTCCCACTCGATCGGGACGATCTGATGGGTGTCCGAGAGACCTTTCAACGCGACGATCCTCGGCTCACCCATTCGGATCCCATGAAGCGAGCCGACCAGGTCCTTCGTCGTCGAGGAGATCATGATCGATCCCGCATCGGCGGATGCCGCAACCCGAGCCGCCTTGTTGACCGTAAGGCCGAGGAGGTCGTCCGCCGTCCGGATCACCTCACCGGTGTGCACTCCTATCCGAACCGTGAACGGGGCGTGGCTCGATGCCCGCTGAATATCGACTGCAGCTCGAACGGCAGCGCGGGCCGACTCGAACGCCAGCATCGAGCCATCGCCAAGTAGTTTGACCACCGATCCTCCCTGGACAGCGGTCACCTGTCGGATCGTGGACTCATGACCGCTGATCACATCGGCCCAGGCCGAGTCCCCCAGCGTCTCGGCGAGGCTCGTCGAATCGACAATGTCAGTAAACACGAGGGTCATAGTCCCCTCGGCTGAGTGAAGTGGGATCTCCTCGCTCAGCACCGAGGTCACCAGGTCGTCGAGCGTCGTGGTCAGATCGACGCCGAAGATCTGATTGTTGGGGACGGGCACGGAGTTGTGCCAGAGAATGACTTTCCAAGCCCCGGCCTCGAGCCTCAGAACGGCGATGTGCCGCATGGCGGTCTTCACTTCGGACGTGACGACGGTTGTGGATATGGATGCCCACCCGAAGCCCCCGTCCTCGAAGGCATCGACTTTCTCGACCTGAACTCGGATGGACTGGATCTCGCCGATCTGCGTCTGGCGGACTTTCAGGAACTCGTCCGGGCCGCTCCACCATTCGTCGGGGGCGAACCCGACCACACGCAGACTGGGGTCCATCGAGACGAGGTTGGCCATGGCGGCCATATCTCCGGACTCGAAGGCCGTCAGGACCCTGCGCGTGACGGACTCGATCTCGGGCGATCGAGTTGCGGACATGAGTCGAAATTAGCGAAGCGCCCGACCGTCAGCAGGTGACGTGGAGGATGGCATTCACCTCGGAAAGATCGCTGCGGTTGAGCAACTCGACGGCCTGCGATGTAGGCAGGACCACCAGGTCGACCCCACGTCGCTCCGCCTCGGCTTCGACGTCGGGGACAACGGGGAGCTGTCCGGAATGGCCGGTCCCGACCACCAGCCTCGGCTTCGACCAGGGAATCGATTCGCCGAACGACAGCGGGGTGTGCCCGTAGCCGGCCTTGAGGGACTTCGAAGGGCCCTTGTCACGGGCAGTGACCCTGCCTTCGGCGACCACTACATCGTGGTCGTAGCGCTCGCCGTCGATGACGACCACGCCAAACGACGGGTACTCGAACTCCATCACCGAACCATAAGCTTCTGGGCGGCCCGAGAGGTCAACCTAGACCGTCTCGACCTCGACAGGTTCGAGGACGTGGCCTTCGACCGAGACCTTGGGCAGAATCCTGTCGAGCCACCTCGGCAGCCACCAGTTGGCATCGCCGAGCAGCTCCATCGTCGCCGGGACCAGCAGCATTCGGACGATGGTGGCGTCCACCAGCACGGCGCTCGCCAACCCGACTCCGAATAGCTTGACGAGCCGGTCGCTCTCACCGATGAAGCTCCCGAACACGACCACCATGATCGCCGCCGCGGCCGTGATGACCCGTGCTGTCAGGGCCAGCCCGTCCGCTACCGAGCCCCTGCTGTCCCCGGTCCGCACGAACTCCTCGCGGATCCTGGATAGGAGGAACACCTCGTAGTCCATGGAGAGGCCAAAGATGATGGCGAACATCATCATCGGCACGAAGGGCTCGATCGGCGCCGGTTCGAT
>JALDXM010000273.1:0-3809 GCA_032155085.1 Actinomycetota bacterium
GGGATGATGTCGACCTGCATCGCCATTCCCGACGCTAGCTCGATATCGGAGCCCGGTCCCACGGGGGAGTTGACCCACTCGTCGAGATGGATCTGATGCCCGGGGTTGAGGAAGATCCCGAAGAAGGGGTCCCCAAGACCGCGGTCCACGATCTCCTGTAGGGCGCCGCCCTTCTGCCCCACATGCAGGGCGCCGTACCACTCCGCCACCGTCTCGAAGTACGGGGCGACCAAACGCTCGACATAGTCGGAGATCTCGTGCGGTAGATCGTCGGGCCCTTCCGCCACGAATCCAGCCCGGCAGTTGAGAGCGCCCCAGATCCCGTAGGCCACGGTGAATCGGTCACCGCGTTCGATGGGCCGGTCGCCAGGGCTGAGCAATCCGAGCGATGCCCTCGGTCCGGCGGTCAGCATGAGATGACAGGAGAGGGGTGACCCGTTCCACTCGAGGAGGCGCACCCCCTCCTGCTCGGTCATACCCGGCTTGACCCCCTCGAGGACCCGGCGCACACCGCTAGAGGTGTGGGAGGCCGCCCACTCGTAATAGGCCAGCTGCTCCACCTCGTTGATGACTCGCATCCCGTCGGCGGCCCCGATGAGGAGGTCGGTAGCGCTCTCCACCGAAGCCACACCACCGGTGAGGCGATGCAGCTCATCGACGATGAAGTACGGGAGGTCGATGCTCACCCCATCGCCGAAGAGCTTCCAGCCGACGACGCCTACACGGCTGCCGGGGGTGATGCCCTCCTCGCTGAGGATCTCACCCAGCGTTTTCGATCGATCCCGGGGCTGGCTGGGGAGGCTCAGGTCCTGGAGCAGATGAGGGCGCATCTGGAGCGGAGACGCCCCTGCCATCCCCCAGCACTCGTTCCCGACCAGGATCGCCGGCTCGTCATCTGGGCCGACGACAAGGATCGCTTCCTCGAACCGGGGGTCGAATCCGGTCAGGTAGGAGATGTTGGCGCTGTGCTCCCGATCGGCGTAGATCACCAGCCGGTCGAGACCCCGTTCGGCCATGCGTCCCCGGAGCCGTTCGAGACGGGCCTGGTAGAGCTCGCCGGGGATGACAGGCATCGACGAGGGCGTGCCGAAGTCGGGCAACTCCACCGTGGCCAGCCTTGCCCTGCTCATGGGCTCACCCACCCGGCTCCCACAACACAGCTTCTGCTGCGTCGCGTTCGATGATGGCGAACCGATTGGCCTCGATCTCGAGCCACCGCCCCTTCTCTCCGTCTGGCCATTGCACCCTGACCTCAACGCTATCGGCTTCCCCGACCCCGAAGTGGGCCCAGCCGAGCTGGCCTCCGGCGTGGCCTCCTCCGATCGTCACCTCCGTCTCGAGAACCCGGTTGCCAACCCGGACCTCGATCCACGAGCCGATGGCGTCGACATTGGGCGCCGGCTGCTCGAGGTCGAGAGCCACCCAGTTCCCCATCGGAGCAGCGGCCGCGTCATCGCCCCAGCCGACGTTGCGCCACAGCCTCACGTTCTCCCGGCGGGTGACCTCCACGAGGTCGAGCATCCCGTCGAGGTTGAAGTCGGCCAGGGCTGCCCCCCTGGACCGGGCGAAGTCGACGATTCCCGCCTGCTCGGCCACCTCGGTGAAGGTGCCATCGGGGTTGCCGAGCATGAGGTTGCTCGGGTCCCGTCCGGCGTACCCCTCCTGGGCCTCGACATTCCCCTTGGAGACGAACAGGTCGACGAGGGTGTCGTTGTTGACATCTTCGAACTCGGGATGCCAGGCAGTGGAAGGATTGATCACGTCCCCGACGAAGGGGCGATGGGCGGTGACCCCTCGCTCGAAGGCGATGTCGACATAGTTGGGCTGCTCAGTCCCGTCGGCGAGGGTCTGCAGCTTGTTGTCTCCCTGGCTCGTCAGGAAGTACTCAGGGAGACCGTCTCCGGTGACATCGCGGCCGGCGATCCCCATGCCCCAGATCTGCATTGGCTGCCAGCCATCCTCCCGGGTGTAGAGCCTCGGCGCCGAGCCTTCATCGATCCGCCACAGCTGCTCCTCGCCGTTGCGGTAGTAGTGGCGGTCGTTGGTCATGCGCAGGTCGTGCCGGCCGGAGCGGTCCCAATCGGAGAAGAGGATGGAGAGCGTGCAGAAGCCCGGGCTGAGATCCTGGGGCGGGCCATAGATCTCACCCTCGGGCCGGTAGAGGCGGTGGTCCTCACATTCACCGGTCGTCTGCCCGCCT
The DNA here is from genome assembly GCA_032155085.1 of Actinomycetota bacterium. Lineage (GTDB taxonomy): Bacteria > Actinomycetota > Acidimicrobiia > Spongiisociales > ZC4RG35 > JARDZU01. The sequence goes on from JALDXM010000273.1 coordinate 2,201, forward strand.
TCGGCCAGATAGTTCCCGAAGGCCAATGTGGGCAGGTCGGCATCGCCTTCCCAGGTGGCGCTGAACCCCACGGTCCAGTCGTCGCGGGCCTCGATCGACCATGTCTCGTTGGCCCGCTCGAATGCACAGTCCCCCAACCCGCGCAGCATCACGTCCTCGCCGACCCGGAGCACTGCCAGGTCGGTCTGCCCGTCGCTGTCGATGTCGATCGGGTATGCGCCGCTGACACCGGTCAGCCCGGTGGCGCCGGCAAGTACCTTCTCAAACGCCAGCGGGCCGCCAACCTCGGCCACGTTCCGGTAGAGGCCGTCGGATTCCTCACCTCCGGCCAGGTACATGTCGGGCCTGCCGTCGTCGTCACAGTCGAAGACAGCGACACCGCCCCCGACGAAGTACTCGAACTCGCCGTCGTAGACATGGTTGACACCTGCGGCTGACGATTCCTCGACGTAACGGGGTGGGGGAGAGGCACTTTCGGGCAGGTCGGATCCGAAAAGGGCGAGCCCGGCCACGACCAGCCCGCCGGTGATGATGGCCCCCGCCGTCACACCGGCCACCGCCCACGCGATGGCGCGGCCCCTCACGTTTGCCCCGTATCGAGCGCATCGACACAATGCCGCATCGCGTGATTCTGTCGAGTGGAGGAGCGTATGCGGTGACCGAGCCAGTCAAATGGGGGGTCATCGGCTGCGCAGACATCGCCGTCAAGAAGGTGATCCCGGCGATGTTGGGCACTGACCTCAGCCAGGTGGCGGCGATCGCCTCGCGCTCGGGGGAACGCGCCACCGCTGCCGCCGGCTCTCTCGGGATACCTCGTGCCTACGGGAGCTACCAGGAGCTCCTCGACGATCCCGATCTGGAAGCGGTCTACATCCCGCTGCCCAATCACCTCCATCATGAGTGGGCCATCGCCGCCGCCGAGGCAGGAAAACACATCCTCTGCGAAAAGCCGCTCTCGACGACCAGCGCTCTGGCTCGGGAGATGATCGAGACGGCTCAGCGCTCCGGGGTGAAGCTGATGGAGGCGTTCATGTATCGGCTTCATCCATTGTGGGTCGAGGTGCGCCGTCTCATCGCCGATGGGACGATCGGCGAGCTCCGGGCCGTGCAGTCCTTCTTCTCCTATCACAACGTCGACCCTGACGACATCCGGAACCAGGTCGACGCCGGCGGCGGCGCCCTCTTCGACATCGGCTGCTACCCCGTGAACGTCTCCCGGATGTTGTTCGAAACGGAGCCCACCGATGTCATGGCCGCCGTTCGCCGTGACCCGGCTTTCGGGACCGACATCCTGACGTCCGTCGTGCTCGACTTCGACGGGCGTCATGCCACCTTCACCTGCTCGACCCAGCTCGAGGACGATCAGCGTGTCCACATCTACGGGACCGAGGGTCGTCTCTTGATCGAGATCCCTTTCAATATCCCGCCCGACCGTCCCACCCGTGTTCTCTCCATTGCCGGCGGTGACCCACCGGTCGATCCCAAGATCGTGACCCATCAGGTCGACGCGGCCGACCAGTACGGGGTCCAGGCCGATTCGTTCTCCCGCTCGATCCGCGAGGGGACGCCGGTACCCACACCCCCTGAGGATGCCGTAGCCAATCTCGAG
>JALDXM010000274.1:0-3801 GCA_032155085.1 Actinomycetota bacterium
AGTAACTTCAGCATCGGCTCTGCCTCGAGCAACTCGCGCCCGTAGGCGTGGAGGGACTCCCTGTCGACATGGGCGGTGTCCTTTGCGAAGGCGGTGGATCCGAGGACGGCGGCCAGAGTCGGCTGCAGCAACGAGCGCAGGAAGAGGAAGTCCTGGGTGGTGGCGAGGTGGAGAGTGGCTCGCATGAGAGCGCCACGCAGGGCTTCTCGCTGCTCGATCATCCGACTCAGGTCATCTGGATCGAAGCCCTCGAGACGGGCCCAGAGCGCGTAATAGGGATCTTGAGGGTTCTGGGCCTGCATCCCCACCAGATGTGACATCGTCTCGGCCGGGCCAATCCGGGACCGCTCCAGGAGCATCTGTCGGGCCAGCGTGGTCCGGTTCAGGGCCCGACGACCCAGCCGGGTCAATGTTTGACTTCGAGCCCGCCGAACAGAACGGTGGCACTTACCGCCAGCCGGGGCGCATCGGCGGGGACCGAATCCCGGGCTGTGACGTTCTCGATGCCACCAAAGAGAGGCAGGCCCTTGACGTCGACCTGCCAGCCCTCGGGCACTTTCACCTCGACTCCGCCGAAGGCGGTGAAGACGTCCAGTTGGGCATCGGCGGCGGGAGTGGCGTCACGGAGATCGACTTCGGCGCCGCCGAAGATCGCCGAGACGCTTCCTCCCTGGAACTGTTTCGAGTGTGACGCGATCTCGCTGCCCGAGAACACGTTGAAACTGTTGACCCTGTCCCCGGCCTCGGTCTTAGATCCCAAGCCCCGGCCGAAGATGACCAGTAGACCAACGACGATGATCGCAGCCGGGATGATGAAGGCCCCGATGTCGACGATGCCGAGGTTGGAGAGGAGGAAGGCGAAGCCGACCGCGGTGATGATGAGCGCGACCGGCCAATGTCTCGGGTTTGCGGCGAAAGTGAGGACGCCTGCCAGGATCAAGACTGCGGGCCACCATGTTGCGAAGATCTCTCCAGCATCGAGTGTTCCGGTGTTGTCCAGGAGCAGGATCACTCCGACCGCTACCACCAGAATGCCGAAGAAGGCGCGTCCCCAGTTCACAGCGAGTCAACTTACCAGCGGTCGGTCAATCCCCAGCGATGAAAGTCGTCCATTCACCAGACTCGTCGATGCTGAGTCTCCACAGGGCGTAGCTGCCGAATTCGGCGGTCATCTCGAGCTCTTCCTCGGTGTAGATAGAGCGCAGAGGCTCCATGTCGGCAGGTGGGATCTCGTCCCATGAGTCGTAACCGAAAGCGGACGGCCACCAGTAGGTCCGGGGCTCCAGTTCGTTCTCGAAGCCGTACGGGGTCCCGAGCAGTTGCACCATCAGCTTGGTGGCGGGGTACATCCCGGTTTCTTCCCATTCGGGGATCTTCTCGAACCCGGTGCCTCCGAAGCTGGTACGGAAGCCCGTTGCAGCCAGCGCCTCCAGTGACTCGTAATCGCAAGCTATGGCCGCTTCGAGAATCGCCCGGCGAGTCTCCGCCACGGCCATGGGCAGGCCCTCCTGGTCGGGGGGCATGGTCATCCCAGCCGCCGAGCAGTCAGCCGTCGGAACGGTGGTCGGTGGGACCATGGTCGTGTCTGGAACCGTAGTGATCGGGGCAGGCACGGTTGTGACCGGCGCCGGCACAGTGGTCGGAGTGCTTCCGGCGGCTGGGCTCTCCTCCGGGCTGGAGATCATGGGGATCACGCCGACTGCGATTATCACCGCGCCGAAGGCAGTGGCGAAGATCAGCCAGCCCGGGGCGATGGAACGCGGCTTCGGCGTATCAGGGGCAGGTGGATTCGAGTGCTTGGCCACGGTCCTGACCTCATGTGCAGCCTTCTCCAGGCGCTGCTCGACATCATCGAGATGCTTCATCTCTCCTCCTCCCTCCACGTTTCCAGAGAACTACTGAGACTCATTCGGGCACGATGCATGTGGCTCTTCACGGCGCCGGGGCTGACACCGAGCACCTGGCCGATCTCCTCGATCGTGAGCTGGTCCACGTAGTGGAGGACGATGGCTTGGGCCTGCCGCTTGGGCAGACGACGAACCTGGTCCCACACTTCCGTGGAAGCAGGTGTCAGCTCGGGAAGGGTGTCGGGCTCACGGGCCCCGAATCGAGTGACCGCTCTGAGCTCGGCGCCCATCTTGCGGTGCCACGAAGTAGATCGGTTTATCAGGACACGACGAACCCATGCCCCCGGGTCGTCATAAGTCGAGACCCGGTCCCAATGGCGGTGAGCGGCGACGAAGGACTCCTGCGCCAGGTCTTCGGCGGAGCTTCCCGACCGGGTCAGGGCGCGGGCGATCGCCACCATGCGGGTGTACTCGCGTCGGTAGAACACCTCGAATGGCTCGTTGCCGGCCCCTCCGAGCTCGGTGGGAGGCCTGCCCCTCCTCGATCCTTGCATCGTGCTCACACACCTAACACGAAGCTGGGTGCTATCCGGTTTACCCCCATTCGACATTCGGGTACGCGACGTAGCATCGGACGACCATGGACCTGAACCGTCTCACCGAGAGATCGCAGCAGGCATTGGGGGAGGCTCAGTCGTCGGCGGTCAGGCTCGGGCACACAGAGGTGGATGGCGAGCACCTCCTCCTCGCCCTGATCACTCAATCCGAAGGCCTTGTCCCTCGTCTGATCGTCCAATCCGGCGGTGATCCGGCGCGGATCGCGGCCGACATGGAGGCGGATCTCGCCCGTCGTCCTTCGGTCAGCGGACCGGGTCTCTCACCGGGGGAGATCCGCATCACACAGCGTCTTGCCCGACTGCTCGACACGGCGGGCAATGAGGCAACCAGGCTCAAAGACGAGTACATCTCGGTAGAGCACCTCATCATCGCCTTCCTCGGCGAGGGGGACACCGCGGCCAAGCGGGCGCTCTCCGAGCAGGGGATCACTCGTGACAGATTCCTCGAGTCCCTGACTGCGATCAGGGGCAATCAGCGGGTGACATCGGCCACGCCGGAGGCTGCCTACGAGGCCCTGGAGAAGTACGGACGGGACCTGGTGGTGGATGCGAGGACCGGCAAGCTAGACCCGGTCATAGGAAGGGACACCGAGATCCGACGCGTGATCCAGATCCTGTCCCGGAAGACCAAGAACAACCCGGTGTTGATCGGTGATCCCGGAGTGGGCAAGACCGCCATCGTGGAGGGCCTGGCTCAGCGGATCATGCGGGGTGATGTCCCCGAGGGTCTGCGGGACAAGACTGTGTTCGCTCTCGACCTCGGAGCCTTGATCGCCGGCGCCAAATACCGCGGTGAGTTCGAGGAGCGTCTCAAGGCGGTGCTCGGAGAGGTGAAGGCTGCCGAGGGGCGCATCCTCCTCTTCGTCGACGAGCTCCACACTGTGGTCGGGGCCGGGGCGGCAGAGGGCGCAATGGACGCCGGGAACATGCTCAAGCCGATGCTGGCCCGGGGCGAGCTGCACATGATCGGTGCCACGACCCTGGCCGAGTATCGAAAGCACATAGAGAAGGACGCAGCGCTGGAGCGACGCTTCCAGACCGTGCTCGTCGATGAGCCGACCGTGGAAGACGCCATCTCGATCCTGCGTGGCCTGCGGGAGCGATTCGAGGTCTTTCACGGGGTCAAGATCCAGGATTCCGCCCTCGTGGCGGCCGCCGTTCTCAGTCATCGCTACATCACCGACCGGTTCCTTCCGGACAAGGCAATCGATCTCGTGGACGAGGCATGCGCCATGCTCCGGACCGAGATCGATTCGATGCCGGCCGAGCTCGACGAGCTGTCCCGTCGCGCGACCAGGCTGGAGATCGAGGAGGCGGCGCTCAGCAAGGAGAAGGAC
>JALDXM010000275.1:0-3767 GCA_032155085.1 Actinomycetota bacterium
ACCCCTGGTGCGGGCACCGCATAGACGGTGATCGTCTCGCCCTTCACATCGTCGGGCATGCCGATCGCAGCTGCCATGGTCACTTCGGGCAGGGCGACCACGACCGACTCGATCTCTGCAGGCCCGATCCTCTTGCCCGCGATGTTGAGCGTGTCGTCGGAGCGCCCATGGAGGAACCAGAAGCCGTCTTCATCGACGGAGGCCCAGTCACCATGCACCCAGACATCAGGGAAGCGTGACCAGTAGGTCTCCAGATATCGCTCGGGCTCACCCCAGAAGCCCCGGGTCATCGCCGGCCACGACCCCCTGATGACCAGCTCGCCGACTTCCCCCCGCACGGATTCCCCGTCCTGGTCGAAGATGTCGGCGTCCACCCCGAACGATGGCGCGCCCACCGAGGTTGGCTTGAGCCCGTCGAGCAGGTTCACCCCGACGATCACCGCCCCGATCTCAGTCCCTCCCGAGATGTTGACGATGGGACGGGTGCCCTCTCCCACCTCGTCGAACAGCCACCACCACGGGTCCGGGTTCCATGGCTCACCGGTGGACCCGAAGCTGCGCAGCCGGGCGAGGTTGTGTTTTCTCGCGTGCTCGGCGCCGTGTGGCTGGAGGGCGCGGATGAGGGTCGGGGAGATTCCGAGAAACGTCACGCCGAGCCTGGAGGCGACGCCCCAGAGCCGGTCGGGGCCGGGATGGTCCGGTGCGCCGTCGTAGGTGGCCACCGCGGCTCCGTTGGAGAGAGCGGCTATGACGGTCCAGGGCCCCATGATCCAGCCCATGTCGGTGGCCCACATCACCACGTCGTTCCGGCCCACCTCGGCATGGAACGCCCCCTCTGCGGCGAGCTTGACCGTCAGGCCGGCCTGGACATGGACCGCTCCCTTGGGCCGTCCCGTGGTGCCGGAGGTGTAAGCAATCAGCACGGGGTCCTCGGTGCTGGTGGGAGCAGGCTCGACCGGCTCCGCCGTCGGCACCACATCGTGCCACCAATGGTCCCTGTCAGGCGTGAATGGGGTGTTGGGGCGATCTGTGTAATCGACCACGAGTACGTGCTCGATTCCGTCGACCATGTCGATGGCTCGGTCGGCGACCTCCTTCATCTCGACGATGGCGCCCCGACGTAAGAAGGCGTTGGCGCAGATCAGCGTCCTTGGCTTGGGATCCTCGAGCCTGGTGGCGACCGCCTCGGCTGCGTAGCCGGAGAACACCGGGATGAAGATGGCTCCGATCCGGGCGACGGCCAGCAACGCCACAACCGCTTCCTGGCTCATCGGGAGGAACACGGCGACTGCATCATGCCTCGAGACCCCGAGCCCGGTCAGCGCCCCTGCCAGACGGCTCACCTCATCCCGGAGCTCGCCGAACGTGAGCTCGCGGATCTCTCCGGTCTCCTTTTCGCTGCGAAGGGCAACCCGAGCAGGATCCTCGTCTGCCCAGCGATCGACACAAGCACGGCTCAGGTTGAAGGTCCCTGCGACGAACCACGTGGCCCAGGGGTGGCCGCGGGACGTGTCCCGCACCGCTCGCCATTCCCGGTCGAAGGGCAGTCCCAGATAATCGACCACTGCTGCCCAGAACCACTCCGGATCGGCAGTGGACCGCGCCCTCAGCTCATCGGTCGTGGCGATGCCATGTGCCGCCATGAAGGCGTGTGTATGTGATGCCGAGACCTGTTCCGGAGTCGGCCGCCAAACGACCTCATAATCATCCATTCTCCTCCTAATCCGCCGGGCCGGAGGCTAGATCGCTGCCGGTTTACCGGCTCATCCCTGCCTACCCTCCCGTCGATGGACGAGAGCCACGAGCATCTCGACAACCGCGTCTTCCGGAGGCGCACCCTCGTCGTAGCGGGTGTCCTGCTCCTCACCGCGACGGCGGTCTATCTGCTCTTCCGGCTCCGGAGCTTGCTCTTCATGGTCTTTGTCGCCCTGTTCCTGGCGGTTGCGATCGAGCCGGCAGTCCACTTCCTCGAGAAACGTGGCTGGAAGCGAGGCCTCGCCACGGGTCTGGTCTTCCTGGCCGGATTCGTGCTCATCGTCTTGTTCCTGATGCTCCTGGTCCCGCTCTTCGTCAACCAGGTGAATCAGCTGATCGACCAGCTCCCCGTCTACATCGAGACGGTGACCAATCAACTGAGCAGCTGGTTCAACATCGAGATCTCGACCGAGTCGCTGCAACAGGAGGCCGCAGGTCTCCAAGACGTGATCTTTGGCGCCGGTGGGACCATCCTCGGTGGGGTCGTGAGCATCACCACCGGCATCTTCAGCTTCTTCTTCTTCGTGACCACTGTGGCGATCTTCGCCTTCTACATGGTGGCCGACCTGCCCCGGCTGCAGAGGACAGTCCTCTCGACGATGAACGCCAAACGCCAGCGTGATGCTCTTCATATCTGGGACGTGGCGGTCGAGAAGATGGGTGGCTACATCTACTCGCGCTTGATACTCGCCGTTCTGAGCGGTCTGCTGACAGCCCTGTTGTTGACCATTCTCGACGTGCCTTTCGCTGTGTCGCTCGGTGTCTGGGTCGGGGTGCTGAGCCAGTTCATTCCTGTGGTGGGCACCTATCTGGCCGCCATCCTGCCCGCCGTTGTGGCCCTGTCCTCTCGTGGGGTAGGGACCATGGTGTGGGTGATCATCTATTTCCTGGCCTATCAGCAGATCGAGAACTATCTGATTGCTCCCCGGATCACCGAGCGCACCATGGAGATCCACCCCGCCGTGTCGATCGGGGCGATCATCATCGGTTCGGCCCTCCTCGGCCCGATCGGGGTGATCCTCGCCCTGCCTATGGCCGGCATCATCCAGGCCCTCATTTCAGAGACACGAAACCAGCATGCAGTGATACTCGACGAGCAGCCCAAGCCGGCTCCGGCGAAATGACGGCAGGCCGGCCACATCGAAAAAGAGGGGTCCGCTGGCGGCCCCATGCGTTGGTCCTGGCGGTATTCCTCACAGCCTGCACCGGGGAGGCCGAGCCCACGACCACCGTGTCGGCGACCACGACCATCCCGCCAACGACGACCACGACCCTGGCCACGACGACCACCACATCTCTCGGTGATTGTCGTGACACCTTCTGTGTCAGGTACTACATCCGGCCCGAGGCAGCCTGGGCCGACGGCACCCCGGTGACTTCGGACGACTTCGTTTTCACCTACGAGACGATCGCGGACCCTTCTTCAGACATCGCCAGTCGTGAGGGCTACGACCTGATCACCGGCTATGAAGTCGTCGACGAGAAGACCGTCTTGTTCGCCTTTGACGAGATATACGCCCCGTGGCAGACGTTGTTCGGCACGATCCTGCCCGCCCATGTCCTCGAAGGGCAGCCGTTCGAGACAGCCTGGGACGATGCCATCACCATGGGCTCGGGACCGTTCACGTTCGTGGAGTGGGTGCCCGAGGACCGGATCGTCCTTGCCCGCAATCCCAACTATTGGGGTGACGCCCAGGGTGATGTCCAGACCCTCAACATCGTCTTCTACCCGGACGCCGCCGCGGAGGCAGATGCTCTCGAAGACGGCGAGGTCGATGTCATCTCCCCGGAGCCGTACGTGTCGCTCATGGAGGATGTCGCCGGCATGGGCGGCATCGAGTGGGTGACCGGTGTCGGGCCCGTCTGGGAGTACTTCGGCTTCAACCAGGACGACCTCCGCCTCCAGCAGTTGTACGTCCGTCAGGCCATCACCCAGGGCATCAACCGGGAGGCAATCCTCGATGCGGTGGCGGCGATCCGCGATGCCGTGACCTACGCTGAGTCGGCGCAGC
>JALDXM010000276.1:0-3767 GCA_032155085.1 Actinomycetota bacterium
GAGGAGATCCGGGCTGGTGATCCTGGTGTTGTGTCTGGGCGGCGTCGCTGCCTGCAGCGCCCCATGTGAGGAGTCTCTCGGCGTCTATCCGCCTCCCCAGATCGTTGTCACCGGAGCTGAGACCATCGAGGTGCCCCACATTGGATGGTCATGCCCGGGCTATGACTCCGACACCATCGATCCACCCCCATCGGTCGCGCCAGACGGTCAGGGGAATCTCCGAGTCGAGCTCACCATGGAGCCGGGCAGCTCGATCGATGTCAATTTCGGCAACCAGCCGATGGTGATCGATCCCGCACCGGTGGACGGTCCGAACAGCTGGCTGTTCCACCAGCCACGGCCCGCCGAGCCACTCGTCGTTCGGCTTTGCTCGGAGGACGAGGCCTGCGCCATGTACTGGGTGAACACCTACCCAGGCAGCGGTGGTTAGCTGCCGAGCAGGTTCTTCAGAACGCCGAGATCATCCGTTGTCGGCTGCCAATCGGCCGCCCCAGCGTTCGCCCTGACCTGTTCGGGGCTGGTGGCGCCCGCCGTCACCGCCGGGACTGCTTCCTGGGCGAGCAGCCAGCCCAGTGCGACCTGGACCATGCTCAGACCGCGCTCTCCGGCGAACCTCTCCACCGCCTCCACCAGATCGAAGTTCTCATCGGTGAGGAACTCCTGATACCGATCCATCTTGAGACGGCCCTGTGGCTCGCCGCCCCTCTTCGTCTTGCCGGTGAGAAGACCGTTGGCCAGGGGGTAGTAGGGGAGCAACGCCACTCCCGATTCGAGGCAGAGATCGGCCAGCCCATTCCCCAGTGGCTCCCTGTGCAACATGCTGAATTGCACCTGGTCGCAGACGAATGGCGGCCAACCCTTCTCAGCCGACACCGCCAAGGCCTCGTTGAGCTCGGCCGGGTCGAAGTTCGAGCAGCCGATCTGACGGACCTTCCCCGCATCGACCAGTGCGCTCATCACGGCGAGGGTGTCCTCGATCGGCGTGTTCTGGTCGGGAAAGTGAATCATGTAGACGTCTACGAAGTCTGTGCCGAGCTCGGTGAGACTTCGATCCAGGACCTGACGGACGTAGTCAGGGGCGGCGCCACCACTGCCTTCCCATCCCGGGATTGGAACACCGACCTTGGTCGCAATCACCACGTCGTCCCGGCGCTTGCCCAATGCGGCACCGAGGAACGACTCGGATTGACCGTCGCCGTAGTTGCTGGCCGTGTCGAAGTGGTTGATCCCGACCTCCAGAGCGGCCTCGACCACCGCCTTCGAACCTTCCTTGTCCAGTGCGCGCCCGAAGTTGTTGCAGCCAAGTCCAATCGCTGAGACCTCGAGGTCGCCGATCCATGAAGTTCGCATCAGGAGACCCCTAGTGGTCGGAGAAACCGCTCGGCGTTGCCCTGAAGCACCTGGGCGCGGTCGTCATCGCTGATCCCAACGGCTTCGAGCGCACCGACCGGGTCAGTTGAGGCCATGTCGAACGGGTAGTCGCTACCGAGCATCACGTGGTCCCATCCCATCCGCCGGCCCAGCATCTCGAGTGAGATGGCGTCGTGGGTGAGGCTGTCGAAGTAGAGGGTGGCGAAGAAACCGCGGGGCCCGGACGAGTCGATGTTGACCTTCGGCTCGGGCCGTACCGACCAGCCGTGCTCCCAGCGACCGATCTGATATGGGGCAAAGCCACCACCGTGGGTGAATCCGATGCGAAGGTCGGGGTGACGATCGAGGACGCCTCCGAAGATCAGCTTGGCGGCGGCGATGGTGGACTCCAGCGGGATCCCGATCAGATTTTGCAGGTAGTAGGTCTTCAGCCGGTCGGCGCCGGCGATGGAGCGTTGATCGGAGTGGAACCAGACCGGGAGGTCGAGGTTCTCCAGCGCGGTCCAAACCGTCTCGAGCGAAGGGTCGTCGACGTCGGTGCCATCGATGTTGGACCCGATCTGCACCCCTCGCACCCGTTCGATCCCGGCGACCCGCTCGATCTCGGTCAGTGACGCATCGATGTCCTGGAGTGGGAGGGTGGCGAAGACGTGGAAGCGCTCCGGCTCCTTGTCGCTCAGCCGGACCAATGCATCGTTCTGGATCCGGGCGAAGTCGGCCCCCACCCCGGCCGGCACGTGATAGTGGAAGTTGGGGGGCGGGATGGCAATGACCTGGAGGTCGACACGCTGCCGGTCCATGTCGGCCAGCCGGATGTCGGGCTCGAAGATGGCCTCGGGGAGCGGGCCGAGACGCTCCCGCCCCGGATATCGAAGATATCTTCGCCCACCATCCTCGAAGAGCGCGGGTCCGTGATCGGGATGGGCGGCGGCCATCTCCTCGAGGGCGTCGGGGACGATGGCGTGGGCGTGGATGTCGATCGTGGTCAATGCGGGCCGTGGTCGATCGCAATCGGCACATCCCGACTCTATCGACCGACCGGAACCTCCGACAAAACCAGCTTCACCTTGGCGGCATGGCCAGGTTCTCGCTCGATGTTGCCCACAACGACCACTTCAACCGGGATCGTCGCGCCGGCCGCCGACACCGCCTTTCTCATGGATTCGGTCACGACTTCGACCAGGTCACCCGGAGCGTCCCGCCGGGGCACGACCCTCACCAGAAGGCTGTCTTCGCGATGAACGATCTGGTACTGGACCACTTCCGGCAACCTGGCGAACGGGGCCCGCAGCAGGTAGGGATGGACCTTCACCATGCCGGCCTGGCTCGACGGCAGCTCGAGCACGTCGTCACTCCGGCCATCGACGCGCTCGATGCGCTCGTAGGGGAGCCCGTCCGGGCCAGGCCCATCGGCCATCACCACCGAGTCGTTGAGCTCGTAGCGAATCAACGGTTGGGCACGGTTGACCAGATTGGTGAGCAGGACCTTGGCACCGGGCATCCCGGGCCTTACGGCCTGATCGTTCTCGTCTACGACCTCGACGATCGCCTCCTCACAGACATGCATGCCGGTGCGGCTCAATGATCCGACCGCGATGACACCTACCTCCGTCGAGGCATACATCTCGACCGGCTTCGCCCATGCCTGCTCGATACGACGCGCTGCATCCTCGGTGAGGACCTCGGACACACTCACCAGGACCCTCGGCGCGATGTCGAGATTGCCGTTCAGCTGCTCCTCCGCAAGCAGGGCGAGGATCGTCGGATAGCTGACCAGGAACTCGGGGAGATACTCGTTCAACGCGCCCACGATGTCGGGAATAGGCATTGTGACCGCCAGTCTCGGACCCTCCCGCCCCGCCATCAGGGCAGCCGCAGCCTGACGGGACAAATGCAACGGCGAGGGGGCTCCGATTCCAGTCAGACGGGTTTCCGGCTCGAGGCCGAGACGTGTGAACGACCTGAGGAAGACCGCCGCCCAATGAGCGAACTCGGCCTGGGAGTAGACGAAGAGCCCGGACAAGCCACTCGTCCCTGACGTGCTGAAGACGCGGTACTCATCGTGGAAAAGCTCGCCGGCATCGGCGGCACCGAGGAACTCCTCGATTTCACCACGGCGCAGCCGGGGGTCGGTGACGATCTCGTCGAAGTGCTCCATGAGGATCGACTTCGGGAGGGTCGGCAGGGTGGCCAGATCGACCTCAGACGCCCCGGGACCGAGGACTTCCCGGTAATACGGCGACGTTTCGACGACATCGTTCGGCAGCCGTCGCAGCCGGGCATCGGTGAGCTCGTCGAGTCGCTCTCGCGGCCATCGGTCTCGCTCCAGGAGCTCGGCGGCTTGTCTTTGCAGCGCCTCCGGCGCCATCGGATCGGTGTTGACATCGGTGGTTGTC
>JALDXM010000277.1:0-3759 GCA_032155085.1 Actinomycetota bacterium
GCGTGGGTCGGTGCCGGGGTGATCAACCTCGACCTCAGCAAGGTGGCGGAGCCCTACGGGCTGGCCTTTGCCCCGGACCCCTCGTCCCAATCGGCCTGCACCATCGGTGGCAACGTGGCCAACAACTCGGGTGGTGCCCATTGTCTGGCCGAAGGGGCGACCACGAGCCATGTCCTCGGCATGGAAGTGGTGCTGGCGGGGGGCGAAGTGCTCATCCTCGGGGGCCAAGCGCCGGATATGCCCGGGCTCGACCTGAAAGGTCTGATCGTCGGGTCGGAGGGAACTCTCGGAGTGGTGACCAGAGCGCTGGTGCGGCTGCTGCCGATCGAATCGGACGTGCGGACCTTGCTCCTCGATTTCGAGGAGCTCGCCGGGGCCACCAAGACGGTTTCGGACGTGATCGCAGCCGGCCTGGTGCCGGCCGCTCTCGAGATCATGGACCAGAAGATGACGACGGCGGTCGAGAACTGGCTGCGGGCCGGGCTCCCCTGTGACTGCGCAGCCATCCTCCTCGCCGAAGTCGTCGGAGAGCCCGAGGCGGTGGAGGCCGAGGCGGCCCTCATCTCGCGGATAGGCAGGGAGAACGGCGCCCGGAACGTCCAGGTGGCCAGAGACGAGGCGGAGAGGGCCATCCTGTGGAAGGGGCGTAAGTCCGCCTTCGGCGCCGTGGCCCAGGTATCTCCCAATTACTACCTGCACGACACAGTGGTACCCAGGTCGCGTCTCGTGGAGACCATGGAGGAGGTTCAGGCCATAGCCGATCGGCACGGCCTCGACGTCTACAACGTCTTCCACGCCGGGGACGGGAATCTCCATCCGCTGATGGCTTTCGACGCCTCTGATCCGGTGGTGCTGGAGAAGGTGCACCGGGCGGGGGAGGAGATGGTGGCCGCCTGTTTGGCCCGTGGCGGCGCGTTGTCCGGGGAGCACGGGATCGGGCTCGAGAAACGGGACATGATGCGGGAGGACTTCACCGAGCTCGACCTCGACGCCCAAGCCCGCCTCAAGGAGGCCTTCGACCCTTCCGGCCTATTCAACCCGGCAAAGGTCCTACCCGAGGGGTCACGCTGCTTCGACTTTGGCGGGGTCAGGCGAGAGCTGCCGGACGGGGCCTGGGTATGACCGCTGCCGCCGGCAGCGGGCCTAGCGATCAACGGAAGATCGTGCCGACCGGCGTGGACGAGGTGGCCTCTGTGCTGCGCGAAGCGACGGCGTCGGGCTCGGTGGTGCAGGTGGTAGGTGGCGGGACGAGACAGGGATACGGGGCCCCACACCCCGCCGACCTCATGCTCGAGATGAGCGGTCTCTCCGGTATAGAGGAATGGGACCCAGATGATCTGACGGTCACGGTGGGGGCGGGCACCCCGGTTGCGGAATTGGAGGGGGAGCTGTCGACACGATCCCAGACCGCTGTGCTCCCCGAGGTCCCGGGAGTATCGACGGTGGGGGGCGTCATATCCGCTGGCGTGTCCTCCTTGCGGCGCGCCCGTCTCCTCGGCACCAGGGAGCGCATGCTCGAGGTGCGTCTCGTCACCGGTGATGGCCGCGTGGTCCGAGGCGGGGGCCGGGTGGTCAAGAACGTCTCCGGCTATGACCTCCCCAGACTGGTGGTGGGTGCGTTTGGGTCCCTCGGGGTGATCACCTCCGTATGTCTCAAGCTATGGCCGAAGCCACCAGCCGCAGCGACCATCACCATTGATCGGCTGGACGTCGCAGCCAGGGTCCGTCGACCGCTCGCCGTTCTCGAGCATGCCGGAACGATCGATGTGTTTCTCTGGGGCACGCACGAGGAGGTGGAGGCCACGTCGGCTCGTCTCGATGGTGTGGCAAGGGAGGGCCATGCGTGGCCGGGGGACCCGGTGGGTCGATATCGCTGGTCACTGCGTGTGCCCCCGGCTCACACATCGGAGGGGCTCACCCGGCTGCCGGACGGGTGGAGCCATCTCGCCATTCACGGGGCCGGCGAGATACGGGCCGCGTCCGAAGGGCCGGAAGGGGCCGAAGACCTGCGCGGGTGGGCCGAAGGTGTCGGTGGTGCCTTGGTTGTTGTCGACGCACCAATGGGAGGCCTGGATGGCCTCGACCCATGGGGCATGCCACGGCCCGGGCTCGATATTCAAAAACGTCTCATCGCGCAGTTCGATCCGGGTCGGGTCATCAACCCCGGTCGTCTGCCCGGAGGGCTCTGATGGCGTGGGTCACGGAGTACCACCCCACCACCGACGAGCTCAACGCCTGTGTCCAGTGCGGACTGTGCCTCCCTGCGTGTCCCACGTTCCGACTGACCGGCCGGGAGACTGCATCTCCCCGCGGCCGCATCCAGGCGATGAAGGCGGTGCACCACGGGATCCTCCAGGTCGACGAGCCGTTCCAGCGTGTGATCGACTTCTGTCTCGGCTGTCGGGCGTGTGAGCCGGTCTGCCCGGGGATGGTGCCCTACGGCCGGGCTCTGGAGGGCGCACGAGCCGAGATTGCGGCACAACGGCCGGCGCTCGGGCACCGGGCCAGGTCCTTCCTCCTCGGTCGGGTCATTGGATCCCGAGGTTCCCTCCGGGCCGGCAGCAATGCCCTGCGGGCGGCGCAGGCAACACGGGCAATCTCCTTGGCGCCATCGCGGTTCAAGAGACTTGCAGCAGGGGTCCGCCCCCTCGGATCGAAGCCCGGCCCCACACTGGGCCACAGCGGGGGAAGCGGGGAGTCGGGGCGGGTCGCCTTGCTGGCTGGCTGTATCCAGGACGAATGGTTCCGGCCGGTGAACCATGCAGCCGTCGCTTTGCTCGAGATGGCCGGCTATCGGGTCGAGGCCCCGGTCGGACAGACCTGCTGTGGGGCGCTCGCCGCCCACGACGGGAAGGCGGACGCTGCCAGGGCCCTAGCCAGGCGCAACATTCCGGTGTTCTCGGGATACGACCAGGTTGTGGTGACCTCGGCCGGCTGCTCAGCCCATGTGCGGGAGTACGGGCAATGGGCCCGGGGCGGTGACGAGGTCGGAGAGCGGACTGTCGATGTGACCGTGGCTGTTGCCCGCGCCATCGAGGCCGGGTTGCTTCCCCGGCTCGACAGTGCATCTGGACCGATCGCCATCCAGGACCCATGTCATCTGCGTCATGCCCAACGGGTCACCGCCGAGCCCAGGCTCGTTCTCGAGGCCGGTGGATTCGAAGTGGTCGAGATAGATCCGGCAGGGATGTGCTGCGGCGCCGCCGGCCTCTACACGGTCCTCCAACCTGAGGCATCGGCCGAGCTCGGAAACCGCAAGGCCGCCCAAATACGTTCAACGGGCATGACCAGAGTGGCCTCGGCCAACCCCGGGTGCGAGATGCAGCTGAGGTCAGTCCTCGGCTCGGGGCATGAGATCGCCCACCCGATCGAGTGGTACCTCAACGCCGTGGTGGACGCAGGCGCCGGCGGTAGGGTCGCCGGGGTGAGGTCGGCGAGATGACAGATGACATTGCCCGCGCAGACGGCCGGGCCGTTGCCCGGCGCTATGCCATCCTGGCCTACGGCTCGTTCGGGACGATGCTGGACGTGGCCCTCATGGTGCTGGGCAGCCTGCTGGTGGGACTCGCCGTCTCAGTCGTGCTGGCGGGGTTCGATCTCGTCAACGTGATCCAGGACCTCTCTACCGGTGCGATGCTCGCCTCGACGCTGGTCCTCATGGTGATCGGGCTTTTCTGCATAGGCGTGGCGGCCGAAGGCCCGTTGGGCCGGGGTCGCCAGCTTGTCGGGTTCAAGCTGTGGGAGGTCGGCGTCGGTCGG
>JALDXM010000278.1:0-3755 GCA_032155085.1 Actinomycetota bacterium
AGGTTCTACGTTCTAGGCGCCTACCACCTACCACCTACCACCTACCACCGAGGTCAGCCATGAGCCTTGGCGAATGGCTGGCCTCTCCTGTCAACTGGATCTTTGTCTTGGTCGGGTTGGCCACTCTGTTCGCCTCCTGGCGTGTCGTGACGTCCAAGAACGTGGTCCACGCCGCCCTGTACCTCGTGGCCGCGCTGGGGGGGACCGCCGTCTTGTTCTTGATGCTCTCTGCCGAGTTCGTGGCGTGGGTGGTTGTGCTGGTTTACATCGGGGCGGTCCTGGTCCTGTTCCTGTTCGGGATCATGATCACCAGGGCGCCCACCGGCAGGGACGTCGGTCTCGATACCCCGAACAAGACGTGGCCCGCCCTGCTCTCGATAGCAACCTTCGTGCTGATGTCCTGGGCGTCGATCCAGGCCTTTGGCACCACGCAGATCGAAGGTGTTGGGGAGGCGACCCCCACCGAGGTGCTTGGCATAGCTCTCCTCGGCCGGTTCGTAATCCCCTTCGAGGTGGTCTCGTTCGTCCTTCTCGCCGCGCTGATCGGCGGGATCACCCTCGCCCGTCGTGACTTGAGCCCGGCCGAGGAAGAGGAGAGGAGGGCTGTGTAGATGCTTCTCAACCAGTTCCTCATCCTGGCCGCCGCGATGTTCGCTCTCGGGATCTACGGCCTGCTGGTCAGGCGGAACATCGTGCTCATCCTGCTCTCCGTGGAGCTCATGCTCGCCGCGGTGAACATCAACCTGATTGCTTTCGAATCCGTCTTGAGGAGCCCGGAGGCGATCGGCCAGGTCTTCAGCATCTTCGTGATCACGGTGGCCGCCGCCGAGGTGGGGATAGGGCTGGCGATCGTCCTGATGATCTTCCGCAATCGGAAGTCGGCAAGTGTTGACGAGCTGGATCTGATGAGGTGGTGAGGATGGCTCGCTCGCTTCGCTCACTCGCCGTCATGAGTCATGGGTGGTGGGTCTTGAGTACTCACCACTCACCACTCACCACTCACCACGGATCAGGAGGTCGGTCGTGACCGACCGACTGATCCTGGCTACCGAGCACACGGTCGAAGCCGGGGTCACCGGAGGGTTCTGGGTCGACTACGCCGGGATCATGCTGATCCTGCCCTTCGTGGCCTTCCTCCTCATCCTCGCCGTCGGCAAGCGGATGAAGAACCACGGGGCCGAGCTGGCCATCGGTGCCCTGGGCATCAACGCCGTCTTCGCCACGGTGCTTTGGGTGATGAACATGACCAGCGGGGTCCTCGGCGAGGTCACGTTCGAGATCGGCCGCATCGGGAGCGACCTCGTCTTCGAGCTGGGATGGGTGGTCGACGGCCTCTCCATCATGATGTATTTCCTGGTCAGCGTCGTCGGCCTCATCGTGTTCATCTACGCGGTCGGCTACATGCATGGCGACGTCAGGGTGGATTGGTTCTTCGCCGCGTTCTCGTTGTTCGCAGGGTCGATGCTGATCCTCGTGGGGGCCCCCAACCTGATCCAGCTGATCATCGGCTGGGAGGGGGTGGGGTTGGCCTCGTACTTCCTGATCGGCTTCTACTGGGAGGACATGGCCAACGTGAACGCCGGCAACAAGGCGTTCATGGTCAACAAGGTGGCGGACGTGGGCCTCATCCTGGGGGCGATCATCCTCGGCCTTGCCATTGGCACCTTCGACTTCTTCGATATGAGCACAGCCGCCTTCGAGCATTCCGAGCCTCTAGGAGCGGTGGCCGTGGTCGGCGGGGCGCTTCTCTTCTTCGGGGCGATGGGGAAGAGCGCCCAGTTCCCGCTCCACATCTGGCTGCCCGACGCGATGGCCGGGCCTACGCCGGTGTCGGCGCTGATGCACGCTGCGACGATGGTCACGGCGGGCGTCTACCTCATGGGCCGTGTCTTCCCCCTGTTCGAGTACCTGGCTGCTGACATCCGTCCCTGGATGGTGGCGATCGGGACGATCACTCTGTTCGCCATCGGCTTCCTGGCCCTGGTCGCCGACGACATAAAGAAGGTGCTGGCGTACTCCACGGTGTCCCAGCTGGGTTACATGATGACCGCAGTTGCGGCCGGCGGCTACACCGCCGGCCTGTTCCATCTATTCACCCATGCCTTCTTCAAGGCTCTCCTCTTCCTCGGGGCCGGTTCGGTGATCCACGCGGTCCACTCCAACAACATGAGTGACATGGGTGGCCTGAGGAAGTACATGCCCAGGACCTACTGGACCTTCGTTGTCGGGACGCTGGCGCTGGCCGGGATCATCCCGCTCTCCGGGTTCTGGTCCAAGGACGAGATCCTCGTCGCCCTCGGTCACGAGGGATACACCGCCGTGATGGTGATCGCGATAGCGGGTGCGTTCGTCACCGCCTTCTATATGACCAGGGCGTTGGCGCTCACCTTCTTCGGTGAGTACAAGGGTCATGGGCACCCGCATGAGTCGCCGGCGATCATGACCGTGCCCCTGGTCGCCCTTGCCATCCCGTCCATCCTGTTCGGGTTGTTCAATGTCCCGGGGTGGGAGATACCCGGGATAGGGAACTTCAGCCAGTGGCTGGCGGTGCGGGTGGTCCCGATGGGCGACCACCATTCTGAGGCAATGGACTGGGCCCTGGTCGGGAGCGGGTTGTTTGCCGCCCTGCTTGGCATCGGTGTGGGCTGGGCGATCTGGGGCAGGGACAAGGAGACCCAGGCTGAACGGGATCGGTTCTCGGTCCCGGCGCTCTACCCGCTCCTGCGCAACAAGTTCTACATCGACGACCTGGCCGACGGGATCACCGCCGGCACCATGGGGCCGGTTGCCCGTTTCACCAACTGGGTCAACGACTACGTCATCGACGGAGTCGTCAACGGGGTGGCAATGCTGACCAAAGGCCTGGGGTCGTTCACCTATGGCGTGGTCGATCAGCGCGGAGTCGACGGGTTCATCCACGGCCTGGGTGCCAGTGCCGACGGCGCTGGCTCGGCCTTGCGCAAATGGCAGACGGGCCGCATCCAGCAGTATGCGGCCTCCTTCGTCGGCGGGGCCTTGGTCCTGATCGTCCTGTTCGTGTTCGTGATATAGGAGAGGCTGAGAGCAAATGGAACTGTTCGAAACGTGGGCTCTGACACTCATCGTGTTCCTGCCTCTGGCCGGGGTTCTGCTCCTTGGCCTGGTGCCCAAGGCCAACGAGGCTGCCCTGAAGGCGATCTCGCTGCTCGTGACACTTGCTGCCTTCGCCCTCTCCGTCGGGGTGATCTTTGGCTTCGACTTCTCCGGGCAGCCCTATAACACCTATCAGTTCGAGGTGAACGAGACCTGGATCGGCGCCATCAACGCCAACTACCACCTCGGAGTGGACGGGATCAGCCTCCCCCTCCTCGTCCTCTCGACCTTCATCATGGTCCTGGCGGTCATCTACAGCTGGAACCACTGGGAGGAGCCGCACAACCCCAAAGCCTTCCTCATACTGATGATGATCCTGGCCACCGGGCTCAATGGAACATTCGTCGCCCTCGACCTGGTGCTCTTCTTCATCTTCTTCGAGGTCGTCCTCCTTCCGATGTACTTCATGATCGGGATCTGGGGAGACCGGTCGCCGCGCAAGGTTCCGGGGTTCGGCCGAGAGGTGCAGACCCGGCTCTACGCCGCCATCAAGTTCTTCCTCTTCACTCTGTTCGGCTCGGCCTTCATGCTGCTCGGCTTCCTGGCGCTCTACTTCGAATCGGGCAAGTCGGGAGAGAGCACTTTCGACATTCCGCAACTGACTGAGCTCGGAGCCTCAGGAG
>JALDXM010000279.1:0-3738 GCA_032155085.1 Actinomycetota bacterium
GACCTGCACCCATCCCACCGGGTCGTCGGTGACCTCAGCTGAGTCGACATATCCGATGAGCCCCGGTGGCCTGCCTGTGGCGGCGCGGTCGGCGAATCGGTCCCGATTGTCACGCTTGTCGGCGAAGCCCTCATCCGGCCTCCGCCAGTGCATGCAGAAGCACTGGCGAGCAACCCCCCGCTCACCGAAGACAGTCTCCATGTCCGGGAATCGCGCCACTGTCAACGGCCTACACGTCATCGGGCCCAAATCGGTCTCACTGTGATGAGCCCACTGTGATGTGCTCAACCGTGATCTACTCATTGGGCTCAGGCACCGATGGAGCCCTCCGCCTCGCATTGGGGGCCGAACACCAGCTCGATGACCTCGGCTTCCGTGATCCGCTCGGGTTCGGGATCTGGCTTCACATGCCGCCACCAGAACTTGCGGAGCGAAATCTCACGAAGCTCCTCATCGAGGTGCCGGATCATCTCGAATCCAGTCGGATGCATCATGAGTTTTTCCTTCATCGACTGCTTCGTCACCCTACGATCAGATGCGGACAGGATCTGTCCGCATACCTGCGGAGAATCGAGATCGGATGGACAGCGCAGAACGTTTGTTGAAGCTGCTCGGTCTCCTCGAGGGGCGCATCGACTGGACCGCCGAGGAGCTGGGCAGACGTCTGGAGGTGACCACCCGGACCGTTCGCCGTGACATCACCCGGTTGAGATCGCTGGGCTATCCGGTGAAGGCGGTCGCCGGGCCGGGCGGTGGTTACCGTCTCGGGCCGGGTGGGAAGCTGCCGCCGCTCCTACTGGACGACGAGGAGGCGCTCGCCGTGGCACTGGGTCTGCGCGTGGCGGCGACCACGGCCGTCGGGGGCCTGGAGGATGCGTCCCTGTCGGCCCTGTCCAAACTCGAGCATGTCCTGCCCCCAAAGCTGCGAACCCAGCTCGAGGACATCTCCGAAGCGACCGTGTCGACCTTGACGGCGTCGGCGTCCTCGGCCGACCACACCTCACTGACGGTCGCCGCTTCAGCCGCCCGGACTCGGCAGAGGCTGCGGTTCACCTACACCGACGCCGAGGGACGCATCACCGAGCGCCACACCGAGCCACTCCGCCTGGTCCACACCGGACGACGCTGGTACCTCGTCGCGTTCGATCTAGACCGTGACGACTGGCGCACATTTCGCCTCGATCGCCTCAGCGAGCCGGTCGCCACCGGCATGCGCTCGGCGCGCCGGCCCGAGCCCGATCCGGTCGAGATGGTCCAGCGGGGGGTGGCTATCGACGCGTATGCCCTACGCGCCACGATCCGGATGTCGACATCCATCGAACGGGCCAGGCACATGATCCCTCCGACGATGGGGGCCCTCGAGTCACTCGGGCCCGACTCGACGCAGTTGATCATTGGCGCCGACGACGTGCACTGGCTGGCAAGGTATTTGCTGAGCCTGCCCTGGGATTTCGAGGTCGACACGCCAGCCGAGCTGAGTGAGGAGCTGACCGTCATCGGGCGACGTCTTGTCGCCGCTCATTCCTCCTGATCGGCCTCCTCGGCCCCGAGGTCGGCATCGAGCTCTTCGGTCGCTGTGCCGGTCTCGGACACGATGCGCAGCGAATCGGGCGGGAAGTGCAGCGCCACTTTGTCAGGCCAGTCCCAGGGAAAGGTGCCTCCCTGGTTGGGCACCGTCACCTGGATGGTGCCCACCTCGTCCACGGTCACCAGGACATTGAGCAGCGGCCCGGCGAAGACCACTCGCTCGACTTCCCCGGTGAGCAGGTTGCCGCCGTCGTAGTCGGGGGGATGGATCTGGACCCTCTCGGGCCGGATGCTGACCGTGACCTCACCACTTGCTCCGCCACGATCGACACAAAGGAGCTCGCGTCCAGCGAGCAGGATCGTTCCCGGACCGAGTGCGTCGGCGTACATCAAATTCGATACCCCGAGGAAGTCGGCGATGTAGCTCGAGGTCGGGGCCTCGTAGATCTCCGACGGTGTGCCCATCTGCTCGATGGTGCCCTCTGTCATCACCGCGATTCGGTCCGACATGGTGAGGGCTTCCTCCTGGTCGTGAGTCACGTAGATGAAGGTGATCTCTAGGTCCTCTTGGAGCCTCTTCAGCTCTACCTGGAGCGCCTTGCGCAACTTGGCGTCCAGAGCGCCAAGGGGCTCGTCGAGCAACAAGACCGAGGGGTTGAGCACCAACGATCGAGCAAGGGCCACCCGCTGTTGTTGCCCGCCCGAGAGCTGGGTCGGCTTCCGACTCTCCATGCCGCTCAGATGGACTTGCTCGAGCGCCTCGGCCACCCGCCGGCTCCGCTCTGTCTTGGGAACGTCCTGGTATGCGAGGCCGAAAGCGACGTTGTCAGCGACGTTCATATGCGGGAAGAGCGCATAGCTCTGGAACACGGTGTTGACCGGCCGCTTGTGCGGAGGTGTCCCCGCCTGGTCAACGCCATCGATGAGGATGGCGCCGCTATCGGGTCGCTCGAAGCCGGCAATCAGCCTGAGCGTTGTGGTCTTGCCGCATCCTGAGGGCCCGAGCAAGGAGAAGAACTCACCGCTCTCGATGCGGAGATCGATGTGGGCGACGGCCGGGTCTTCGGTGTAATACCTGGAAAGATCGACTAGCTCGACAACCCCACTCATCTGGCAGCCGAGACTAGACCCGGGTCAAACGGTGATGGCGGCCGCGAAGCCATCCAAGGTCTCCAGATATCGGTCGACGTCCTCATCCGTGTGCTGCACCGACAGAAGCCACTGCTCGCCCTTGCCCCATGGTGGGAGAAAGACGCCACGGTTGTACTGATAGAGCCAGGCCGCCTGGGCAAAACGCCCGTCGACCGCGAGGAAATCCCGATAGGTGCGCATCGGCTCGGCGCAATAGATCACGCTGCCTTTGGCCCCGGCGGTGGCAACATGCGCCACCAGCCCGTGCCGGCCGACGACCTCGTTGGCCCCTTTCTCCATCCGTGTCTGGATCTGGTCGAGATGCTCGTAGGTCTCCTCGACCATCACTTCCTTCAACATGGCCCGCGCCGCTGCCAGAGAGAGCGGGTTGCCGTTGAATGTCCCGACCTGCTCGTAGCTGCCGTCGACGATGTGGCCCATCACCTCCTCGGTTCCACCGATGGCGGAGATGGGCAAGCCACCCCCCAGTGACTTGGCCAGACAGACGATGTCGGGTTGCACCCCGAAACGCCGAGTCGCCCCACCCTTGCCGACGGTGAGCCCGGTCTTGACCTCGTCGAAAGTGAGCAGAGCGTCGTGCTTGCGGGTCAACTCACGGAGGCCGTCGAGGAACCCTGGCAACGGCAGCAGGACTCCGCAGTTCTGAAGGACTGGCTCGACGATCACGCCGGCGATCTTGCCTTCGTGCTCCTCGAAGATTCGGCTGACCGTCTCGAGATGGTTGAAGCTGGCGATGAGGGCGAGATCGACGATGGCCTGGGGAATACCGCTGCCGGCGGGGACGCTCTTTGGCCTGGCCTCCGATCCGAGGCCCTCCTCGTTCCAAACCGAGACCATCACGGAGTCGTGGTGGCCGTGATATCCCCCCTCGAACTTGATGATGAGGTCGCGCCCGGTGATGGCACGCATGAGATGGACCGCGTCCATCGTCGCCTCAGTGCCGGAGTTGCCAAACCTCCACAAGGGGAACCCGTATCGATCCGACAGCTCCTCTGCGACAACGATGGCGTCTGCGGTTGGCTGGGCGAAATGTGTGCCTTTCCGCACCCGTTCCGAGAC
>JALDXM010000280.1:0-3699 GCA_032155085.1 Actinomycetota bacterium
AGGCCGAAGTAGAGGATGGCCACCGCGACGATCGCGGCCAGGAACATCAGGATGATGGTCCGGGTGACTTCGAAGCCCCCGATGGTGAAGATCGTGGGGAACTCGAAGAGCTCGTTGACGTTGGCAGGAGCGCATATGACCTCGTTGACAACGTCACATTCGGAGGCCGCCAAAATCACCTGCGCCAACTGGGTTCCCTTTCTCTGTCCCTGGTGATCGACACCGCCTCCCAGGACAGCAAGGCGATATAGGACACCACTGCCGAGATCCCGAAGGCCATCCTGTCCACTTCGACCATCGTGGCGATCAGATAGACCGCGCCGACGAACAGGCCGAGACGGAGGAGGAAGCCGATCAGAGCGGCGGCATGATAAGCCTGGAGGCTGATCCTCAGTGAAATCGAGAGGATGGCGCCGGCGAGGAGGAAGTTGGCCACCACCACGACCACTCCGAGGGCTGCGCTCCAGGCCCCGTCCCACCCGCTGAGAAGCCAGAACAACAGCACCAGCACCGGCCCGATGTAGATGGCGCGGGACACGGTCTCTTTGGCGAGATTGGCCTCGATTGGTGGGCCGTGCTCAACGCTCACGGTCGGCCTCTTCCATTTCCTTGGACCATCGCCACATGTTCATGAAGCCCGAATATGAGCCGACCAGCGCCCCGGTGATCACCAGCCAAGGCTCGGTGCCGAGCCAGTTGTCGGCGAGGAGGCCGAGAAGGGTGCCGGAGATGATCGAGCCGGCGAAGGCACCGGATCGACCCCACCCTTCGCTGACGGCGCGCCCGACGCTTTGGTTGATGGTCTCGTCTCTCATTGGCCGGCCCGATTGGGCTTGTGAATCTATTCACAAAGTCTAGGTAGATGGCCCAGGCAGGCGAAATCGGGAACCTAGCAAGCCAGCCTGCTCCGCTACACGTGCCCGGCGAAGTCTTGTGGGTAAGGCGGGAACTGGGCCGCCAGCTCTGCGACCCTCGACGAGACGTGGGACAACTCGCCCTCGTCCCCCCGCTTGTGCAAGGCGCGAGCGATGAGGGATGCCACTTCGGCTGCCTCCTGCTCCTTCATCCCTTGGGTGGTCATCGCAGGGGTGCCGATCCGGAGACCCGACGCCCGAAACGGCGGACGGGGGTCGAAGGGGATCGTGTTGAAGTTGAGCGTGATCCCGACGCCGTCGAGCAGCCTGGCTGCGTCCTTCCCATCGAGGTCGTCCGTGACCGACCTGAGGTCGATGAGGAACAGGTGGTTGTCGGTGCCGCCGGATACGACCCGGACCCCTTCCTCCTGGATGGCGGTGGCCATCGCTCGGGCGTTGGCGACGATCTGGTCGGTGTAGGCGCTGAATGTCGGCTGCATCGCCTCCTGGAAGCAGACCGCCTTCGCTGCGATCTGGGACTCGATCGGACCCCCCTGGGCATTGGGGAAGATGGCCCGGTCGATGTCCTTGGCGAATCGCTCGCTGCTCAGAACCAGTCCGCCGCGAGGGCCCCGCAACGCCTTGTGGGTGGTACCGGTGACGATATCGGCGTGAGGCACGGGTGAGGGATGCGAGCCGCCGGCGACCAGGCCGATGAAGTGGGCGGCGTCGACCATGAAGATGGCGCCAATCTCATCTGCGATGGCCCGGAAGCCCTCGTAGTCGAGTGTCCTGGAATACGCCGAGAACCCGGCCAGGACGATCCTCGGCTTGTGCTCGATCGCCAGGGCACGAACCTGGTCCATGTCGATCAGCTCGGTTTCTTGATCCACGCCGTAGGCGACGAAGTCGTAGTAGAGCCCCGAGAAGTTGACCGGAGAGCCATGGGTCAGGTGCCCGCCCTGGTCGAGCCTCATCCCGAGGACGCGGTCACCCGGGGTCAAAAGTGAGAAGTAGACGCCCATGTTGGCCTGAGCACCCGAGTGTGCCTGGACGTTGGCGTGCTCGGCTCCGAACAGCTCCTTGGCCCTGTCGATGGCCAGCTGCTCCATCTCGTCGACCACCTGGCAGCCTTCGTAGTAGCGACGACCCGGATAGCCCTCGGCGTATTTGTTGGTGAACACCGATCCCGAGGCAGCCATCACCGCAGGCGAGGCGAAGTTCTCGGAGGCGATCAGGTGAATGTGTGTGTTCTGTCGTTCGAGGTCTTTGCGGATGAGCCCTGCGATCTGGGGGTCCACCTGCTCCAGGGGGTCCATCGAGATCATGGAGGCAGGGTAACTAGACCAGAACCGGGCCCTGACGCAGCACCACCGCATCACGACCTGTCACGTCCACCACGGTCGAGGCCAGCCCTCCTGGCGAGCGACCTTCGACGTATACGGCGACCCGGTCGTCGAACACTGCCCGCGCCTCCTCGTCATTCATCGACTCCGCTCCCCCGGCCAGGTTGGCCGAGGTCACGGCCAGCGGCCCGGTCGCGTCGAGCAACTCGAGCGTGATCGGCAGGTCGGGGACGCGCAACCCGACGGTCCCTCGGACCGCGTCCCCCACCCAGTCGGCCAGTATCACTTTCGGCCTGACGACGAGCGTCAGCGCACCCGGCCAGTGGGCGGCGGCGAGCTCGGCGGCGACACCATCGAGCCACCCGATCGACGCCGCTTGCTCCACCGATGCGACGAGAAGCCCGACCGGCTTGTTCTCGGGGCGGCCTTTCAGCTCATACAGCCTGCCCACGGCTTGCTCACTCAGCGGATCTGCCCCGATTCCGTACACGGTGTCGGTGGGGAGACCGATCACCTCCTGTTCTCGCACGGCGGTGACCGCCGCTTCGAGGCTCACGGCTTGACGGCGACGACGTATCGATCGCGCCCGGTCAGGTCCTGGCGAACCACCGCCGGCAGGTCGATGAAGGAGGCGGAAGCCGACACACCCTGCTTCTCCCCGATCTCGCAGATGATGACCCCGCCAGGGCGAAGCCAGGAGGCCGCCGAAGCGCCGATCTTCTCGATCACCTCGAGCCCGGTGGGACCGGAGACGAGCGCCACCTTGGGCTCGCGTCTGACGTCTTCCGGGAGCTGGGCAAAGTCGACCTCAGCGACATACGGCGGGTTCGCCACGATCAAGTCGACGGTTCCCAGGATGGCGGTTGGCAGCGGGTCGAAGAGATCACCTTCGGCGAGGTACACCTGGAGCCCGGTGCGAAAGCGATTCTCCGTCGCAACCGCGATGGCGTCAGGCGAGATGTCGGTGGCGAACACGGCAGCGACGGGGAACCGGCTCTTGAGGCCCAGGGCCAAGGCACCCGACCCGGTGCAGAGGTCGACGATCACCTCAGGGCTGCGCACCATCCTGGTCGCCAACTCGAACATCCCCTCAGTCTCCGGCCGGGGGATGAGGACGCGCTCATCGACGAGCAGGTCGAGCGATCCGAATGGGGCGCTGCCCTCGATGTATTGCAGCGGCTCACCGCCGAGTCTCCTGGCGATCAGAGCATCCAGCGGCGCTTCGGGGCCGGAGACAGCCTCCAACCGCGCTTTCTCATGTTCAGGAATGTCCGCCATAAACGCGCCCCACACCTCAAAGCACGACAGGGTTGTGACGATAGTTCTTCGTCGTCGTGAGTCCCGGCCAGCCGACTGATCGGCTTACCGGGATCCGACGGTGCCATATGCCAACATCGAGCAGCTAGCTCGTGGGAGGCCCAAATCCAGGATGGGTGAGATCAAGCGTGTCCTTGTTGCCGACGACTCGGAGGCAGTCACCACCGTGCTGGCGACGGCCC
>JALDXM010000281.1:0-3688 GCA_032155085.1 Actinomycetota bacterium
TTTGTTGACGACCTCGTTCCTCGGCCTCGAGGCCGACCAGAGCCGACGGGCCGAACCCACACGCCTCGACATATGTCGAGAGACCGACCCCGGCCAGCTTGCCGTCGGCCACCAATTCGTCTCGCCGAGTTTTCATTGCCTGGTAGTCCGGGTGGTCGAGGAGTGCTTGGAGATTCATGGCGTAAGCACCGGTGTCTATGGCGAAACCGACCGGGGACACGCACGCAGGGAACTCCTCCTCGGGGATGAAGTTCTTCAGCCTCACCTCGGCCGGGTCCATGCCGATCTCTCGGGCGAAGGCGTCGACCGCCCGCTCGAGGTAGTAGATCGCCTCCGGCCGGCCCGCTCCGCGGTATGCGTCAGTGGTCTGCCGGTTGGTGAGGACACAGTCCAGGTTCATCCGCGTCTTGAACTTGTACTGGCCCGAGCCCACGAACACGCCGAGAAACGGGATGGCGAGTGTCAGGCTCTGGCAGTAGGCGCCCAGATCGCAGATGGCGTCGAGCTCGTAGGCGAGCATCTCGCCGTCCTTGGTCCCGGTGATGCTGGCCGTGCCCAGCCACCCACGGCCCTGGATCGTTGAGCTGGCTGCCTCCCGTCTGGTCTCGGTCCATTTGACCGGCGCATCGAGTTGCTGGGACGCCCATGGGACGAGCAACTCGTCCATGTACAGGGGCAGCTTGCTGCCGAAGCCTCCGCCTACTTCGGGAGCTATGCCCCTGACCCGGTTGTACGGGATGCCAAGCACCTTTCCCACTGCAGCCGCCACCGTGGAAATGGCCTGTGACGAGGAGTACACGGTCATCTCCTGATAACCGCTATTCCAGTGGCCGACCACCGACCGAGGCTCGATGGCGACCGGGATGAGCCGTTGGTTCACCGCCTCTACCGAGACGGTGACCGTGTCATCACGCGCCTTGATCTCATCGATCTCACCGCGGAGCTCGTTGAGCCCTTCTTCGTCCAGGCCGAAGGGTGCGGTCCAGGTAATCAGCTTGCAGGGCGTGTCCGGGTGGACCCGCATGGCATCGTCCACCGCCATCTGCAGGTCGAGGACGGCCGGCAGCGGGTCGTAATCGACCTCGACCGCATCCACCGCGTCCTGGGCCTGCCCACGGGTCTCGGCGATCACCATCGCCACTGCCTCGCCCATGTGATTCGCCTCGCCGTCGGCGAGAAGTGGGCGACCTAGGGCTGCGGCCTGAGCCGGGAGGACGCCGAGGTGCCGTACGTCATCGGCGGTGTACACCGCCCTTACGCCGGGCATGGCAAGTGCCTTCGAGGCGTCGATAGAGGTGATGCTGGCGTGGGCGAAGGGGCTTCGCACGAAGGCCGCGTGCAGCATCCCTGGCAGGACGATGTCGTCGACGTATACGCCCTTTCCTTTGATCAGTGCCGGATCCTCACGCCGCTGGACGACACCGCCCATAACGCTGGTGGTGGCCATCAGCTACCCCTTTCCCAATCTGGAGGCGGCGGTTCCTCACCGCGCATCTTCGCTCCGGCGTATTCGACGGCCCGGACGATGTTGTGGTACCCGGTGCACCGGCAGAGGTTGCCTTCGATGCCGTGCCTGATCTCGTCGTCGGTCGGGTTGTTGTTCTCGGCGAGGAGAGCGGCGGCGGACATGATCATGCCCGGGGTGCAGTAGCCGCACTGGAGGCCGTGGCGCTCCCAGAAGCCCTCCTGAACCGGATGGAGCTCGCCATTGGTGGCGAGCCCCTCGATGGTCGTGATGTTGGCCCCCTCCGCCTGCACGGCGAACATGGTGCAGGATTTGATCGGGGTGCCGTCGATGTGGACCGTACAGGCCCCGCAGTAGCCGGTCTCGCAGCCGACGTGGGTCCCGGTCAGATGCAGGTTCTCTCTGATGAAGTGGACAAGGAGAGTCCTCGGCTCGACGTCACCGGATACCTCACGTCCGTTGACGGTCATGGACACATTCATGGAGGCCCCTTTCAGCCGCGACGCCGGACCCTCCGAAACATATCAGGGGGGATCGCCTTTGTGCGCCCCGAATCCGCGATGTGTTTCGTAACGGTTCGGGAACGCTCCAGCGCTATGACGGAGAGGGACGTCGCGCCTGTGCGAGGACGATGATTCGAGAAATGGCTACCGACCGCCACCACAGCGAGGTCAGTGTCAGGCCCAGATGGCCCTGGCCGGTGTGGGGCGGCGCCATGATCGCACTGCTCGTCGCACTTGGCCTGTGGGTAGTTCAGGGTGTGTTGCGGGGCGTGCCCGGACCGGTCATCCAAGGGGTCTACGTCGACGGCGCGGTCGACTCGGTTGTCGTAGTGGTGACCGTCCTCGCCACTGCCGTTCTGAGCACATTGGCGACGATCCTGGTCTCACGTGCTCCGGGTAACAGAATCGGGCGCATTCTCTGGCTGATCGCGGCGTGGATGGTGACGACGTTCTTCTTGATTATCTCTCTCTATTTCCTCCATTCGCCCACATCCAAGGAGACGGCGTTCGCCAATTGGCTGGGGACGTGGTCGTTCGTCCTCTTCGTGCCCACGTCGCTGGTATTGATGATCTTTCCCAGTGGCCGATTGCCCTCGCCGCGTTGGAGTCTCCTGCCCTGGCTGGCGGTCCTCGGCACTCTGGGTTGGGCGGCGACGGAGGCCTTTGGAGAGCGTCTCGGTCTGGAGGGCGAACTGCCGAACCCATACGCCAATGCGTCACTCGAGAGGATCGGCGGGATTGTCGTGCTCCTCTTCCTTCCCGCGTTGATCGGCACGGTGGCGTCGTTGGTCGTCCGTTATCGCCACGCGTCCCCCGAGGTTCGCGCCCAGATCAAGTGGGTCGCCGTGGGCGGCATCCTCCAGATCGTCGTCATCTTCGGGCTGTGGGTCCTCGACGTCACCAGCAGTGATGAATACCCGATCGCTGGAGTTTTAGCGGGGACGGTGTCGCTCCTTTTCGTTCCGGTTGGATTGGCAGTGGCCATCCTCAGATACCACCTCTACGACATCGATCATCTAGTCAGCAGGACGGTTTCTTACACGGTCCTCGGTGGCTTGCTCGGTGCTCTCTTCTTTGTCGGAGTCTTGGGAGCTCAGGTTGTTTTCGACGCGACTTCAGATCTCGCAGTCGCTGCTACCACTTTGGCCGTCGCGGCCATCTTTGATCCCCTGAGACGTCGGCTCCACGGTGTGATGGACCGTCGTTTCAATCGCAGCCGGTTCGATGCCGAGCGTGTGGTAGAGGCCTTCACGACCCGCATGAGCGCAGTGACCAGTCCCGAGGCCCTCTCATCGGATATCGCCGGCACCGTCGAGGCTACGTTGGCTCCAGAAGCGTTCGGGATCTGGATCCGCTACTCATGACTGCGGCTCATGCAGCCGCAATCGTCACCTGGGCTTATGCCGCAGGCTTCGGGATCTCGACCATCCCTGTGGCGATCTTCCTGGGACGGACAGGCCGCCTACCCAATTTCCTGGGGCTGTTCGACACATACGGCGGTCCGTGGTCGTCTCGTTTCTCCGACGGTGTCTTCATCGGGCTGCTGCTTGCCTTCTTCTTGGTGGCCTGTGTGGCGGCATGGTCGGCGTGGTTGCTTTGGAATGGGTCGAGAACGGGGGCAGTCATCAACCTGCTGCTCCTGCCCGTTGAGGCGATCTTCTGGATCGGGTTCGCCCTCCCAATTCCTTGGGTCATCGGCATCACACGTGTGGTGCTGATC
>JALDXM010000282.1:0-3677 GCA_032155085.1 Actinomycetota bacterium
GCACCGGGTGGGGCTGTGGTCGTCGTCGTGGGTGCCGTCGTGGTGGTGGGTGGGGCGGCGGTCGTGGTCGTAGTAGGGGCCGTCACAGTGGTCGTGGTCGACGTGGATGTGGTCGTTGTAGTCGACTCCACCGTCGACCCGTAGATCTGGACGTTGTCGAGGAAAACCTCGCTGCTGAGGAGGAGGCCGGAGAAGAGGAAGCGAATTTGGAAGTTCGCTGATCGGAAGTTGCTGATGTCGATGGTGGGGCTGACGTCGAGCTCAGCCCCGAGGGTGTACTCGGCGACGGTGGTCCAGCCTCCACCACCTCTCACCTGCACCGTGAGCCCCGAGGCGAGAAGGGAGGGGGTCGCATGGAGGTCGAAGTCGAGGAAGAGATCCTGGAAGTTGCTGGTGTCGGCCGACCGCCTGGCCCCGATCGAGCCGAGCAGAGTGGTGAGGGCACCGATCCAAAGGCAGTTTCCTGACTGGCAGTTGCCCGATGAGACAACACGGACGTTTCCCTTCTTCTCGTCCCCATCGTCACCGATCTCCGCCCACGGGCCCGGCCACGGCATAGACCCGTCTGACCCACCCCAGCTGATCGACGTGAACTTGTCCTTGTAGTTCTCGGACTGGTGAGCCGACGCGGACAACGGAAGGACAAGCAGGCCGATCAGCACGAGAGCGGCGGTCAGCCGTTTCACGCCGACATGGCCCGGATCAGGTGGGCCACCGGAACGTCATCGCGGTCTTCTGCGGGTTGCTCCGTGCCGGCGAGGACGGGCAACGTCACGATGAAGTAGCTCTTCTGGGAGAACCGCTGATAGACGAGCTTCCCGCCGATCAGATGGGTGAGGCGTGAGGCCACCCCCAGACCCAGACCGAGGGTCCCGGTCATCAGTGTGGCGCGCCCGTTGTGGATGAACTTGTCGAAGAGGCTCTCGAGTCTGTCATCGGGCACGCCCTGGCCGTCGTCCCAAACTTCGATGTCCACAACACCCTCCCCAACCGACACCTCGACACCGACGTTCGGTCCGCCGTGACGGGCTGCGTTCGATATGAGGTTGATCAGGACGTGACGGAGCCGGGCGGCGTCGGTGGAAACCAGGGCATCGCCGCCCGAACGGCTCACCTTCATGCCCGCCCGCTCAAAGGGGAGGATTGCCGAATCGACGACCTCCGCCACATTGGTGGGACTCATCTCGATCTGGATCCCGGTGCTCTCGAGCCGCGCCACGGCGAGGAGATCGTCGACCATGCGCGTCATCTCGGCCGCTTCGTTGGCGATGATCTGCGACACCTCGACCGCGGTAGCAGTGTCCTCTGCGCCACCATCGGTCAGGATCTCGGCGAAGCCGTAGATCGAGGTGAGGGGAGTGCGGAGCTCATGAGATAGGCCGGCGATGAACTCGTCCTTGGCCCGACCGATCTCTCTTTCCTTCTCCAGCTCCAGATCCACCTTCAGCCTCAGCTCCTTCATCTGCCTTCGGGCGATGGAGCGGTAGATGAGGACGGCAGAGGCCGGGATCCCGAGCATGAGGAAGAACTGGATCAGCTCGTTGGTGCGACGCGACCCAGCCGTGTTCGAGTCGATACGAGCCTGGATCGCAGCCTGGTCGGCCTGCAGTGCCTCGACCAGCTGCAGGTATGCGGGCTCAGCCTCCTCCAACAAGGTCCCCTTGGCCAGGTCGTGGTCTCCGGCATCGAGCGCGACGAGGGCCCGGTCGACCCGGTTGATGAATTCGGTCAGGGCGGCAGCCGAAGCATCGGTGTCGGTGCCCGCCAGGAGAAGGGCGAGTCGGTCACGGGCATCGTTCGCCTCCGACATCGCCGCGCTGACGTCCTCCGGGGTGACGAGGTCTTCGACGGCAAGCTCGGTGAAGGTGGTCGCCTGGACGACGGCGGCCCTGGTGAGGGCAGCAGTGCCCAGGGTGGCGTTGGCACGGTGGAGCTGTTCTGCATTCGCTGCCACTCGTGCAGCACCCACCGAGTTGGCGAAGGCGAGACCCATGACCAGGACGACGAGAGCCACCGTCGCCCCGATGGCCACCCCCACCGCACG
Organism: Actinomycetota bacterium; assembly: GCA_032155085.1. GTDB lineage: Bacteria > Actinomycetota > Acidimicrobiia > Spongiisociales > ZC4RG35 > JARDZU01. The sequence goes on from JALDXM010000282.1 coordinate 2,045, forward strand.
GCGCCGGGCTCTAGGACTGAGCGAACGGTCCTTCCCCATGCAGCGTTATCGGAATTCGCGAGCTTTTTTCTTTAGGGGCCGGGGGGATCTGTTCGACCTAGATTTTTCTTCGGATTCGGGCTTCAACAGGGTGGTTTCTGTCCTTCTAGTCAAGGGGTGGTTGCAACGATGAGTTCGTCGAGCACTTCGGCTGGTGTTCGGTAGCCGAGTGTTTTGCGTGGCCTCTGGTTGAGTTCGTCGGCGACGAGGTCGAGGTCGGCTTGGCTGAGCGGGGAGTAGTCGGCTCCTCTGGGGAAGTATTGGCGGAGGAGCCGGTTGGTGTTCTCCACGGTGCCCCGCTGCCAGGGACTGTGCGGGTCGCAGAAGTAGACGGCGACACCGGTGTCGATGGTGAACTGGGCGTGCTGGCCCATCTCTTTGCCTTGATCCCAGGTGAGGGATCGGACCAGGTCAGCGGGCAGTCTTTGGATCTTTCGGGCGATGACATCACGGACCGTTTCTGCTCTCCGATTGTCGGGGAGGGCGAGGAGCATGACGAACCGGCTGGTCCTTTCCACCATCACCCCAATCTGAGAGTTCCCATCACGTGTTCCGATGATCAGGTCGCCTTCCCAATGGCCGGGCACCGCCCGATCCTCCACCTCGGGGGGACGTTCTGAGATCATCACCATTCCAGGGACTTTCCCTCGCCCTTCCACCCGGTAGCCGCGGGGACGACGTTTGGCCCGGCCGGTGCGGAGAGCCTGACGCAACTCCTCGTCCAACCCTCCACGACCCCGCAGATACAAGGATTTGTAGATGGTCTCGTGAGACACCCACCAGTTTGGATCATCGGGATGCTCGAGGCGCAGCCTCCCCGAAATCTGCTGAGGCGACCAACAAGTCCTCAACCGGCGGGTCACCTCGGCAGCCAGCTCCGGATGAGCCACCAACTTCAACGGTTTCGGTCTCCGAGCCCGCTCCCAAGCCGCCCCATCAGCCCGACGAGCGTTATAGAACTGACGGCCACCGTTACGGGCCACCTCCCGGAACACAGTCGAAGCCGGCCTCCCCAGCATCCTCGCCGCCTCCCGCAACGGCCAAAGGAACCGGATGCAGTTCTCAATCACAAACCTCTCATCGATCGACAACCTCACCCCAGGCACCACCACCTCCAATCATCACCACTCCAAGAAAACTTGGGAGTAGCAACGATTGATAGAACTTTTCGTCCTAGCAGGCTTGTAGGTTATCGAACAGATGTTCGATACAGAGATCGTTCCCGTTCTGACCGAAAGTCTTCCTGATGAGGTGGGGTTGCCTTCGGATTTGGAGCGGATCGAACCGGGCCCGTTCCTGGCGGTGATCCTGTCCGGGATCGACCGGAGTCAGCTTTCTGGGGATGATCGGGTCAGGTTGTTACAGGCTCGTTCCAGGCTCCGGGCGAAGGTGGATGCGGAGTTGCTGGCTGACATGGTCGCCGTGTGCGAGGCGGAAGCGGGCCGTCTCCCTCCGGATGAACTGTTCGAACATGTCGTCGCGGTGACAGCCGCTGAGATCGGAGCGGCCCTTCATTGGACCCGACGGGCCTCTGAAACACATCTGGGCCTGGCCATGAGCCTGGTCGAGGATTATCCGAAAGTGTGGGAGATGC
>JALDXM010000283.1:0-3658 GCA_032155085.1 Actinomycetota bacterium
TCGGCGGTGGCTCCGCCCATCGTCTCGTTGGCAGCGGCTATGGCCTCCTCGAAGGCGCGGTACTCCCCCGACGAGTCCCGGACGGCCAGGCCCAGTCTGCCCAGAGCGCCGATATTGCCCTGCGCTGCTTTGCCGATGGCCAGGGTGACCGCTTCGAGGGGCAGCCCACGGGCGGTGGCGATGTCCATGGCGGTGGTCATCAGCTCCTGGGCTTCCTCCACATCGCGGGTGGCGCGGACCAGGTTGGCGAAGGCGGGGCGGAGCTCGTCGTCGGTGATCCCGGTGGCCCTCGAGGTGGCGTCGATGTAGTCGGCGACCGCCGTGGGTTCCTTCCCGGTGGCGCCGGTCGAGTTCTTGACAGCAAGAGTGAGCTGACGTTGGGCGGCTTCGTCGGCGATGGCGTTCTTGGTAGCGTCGGCGAGGAAGGAGACAACGGCTGTACCGGCGAGGGCGATCCCGGCTTTGGCCAGGGAACCCATCTTCGACCATCGGCTCCCCGTCTGCTCCGCCTCCGAACCCAGTTTTTTGAGGCCCATCCGGGCTCGGGCATCGTCGAGGAGGACACCGATGGTGATGGTCCGTTTGGCGTTAGCCATCAGGGAACGCCTTTCCCATGCCCTGCATGTAGGCGTCGGCGTACTCGTTGACCGCGAACTGGTCGACGGTTTGGACGAGAGCAGGGCCGAGCCCGTACAGGTCTTCGGGCTCCCAGGACTGACCGAGCCAGGGCTGCCAGGGCCCCGGCCCGCGTTTCTTGTGGCCCCACGCCCAGTGGGTTTGAGCGCCGAACACGCTGGCCCTGATCGTCCGGTTGGAACCGAGGAGAGCGATAGTCGCCTGTTTCGGGGTGGCCCGCGCGGTGAGACCTCGAGTAGCGATCGACCCTCCCGGTGCGGGAAGGGCTTGGATGCGGGGACGGCCCAGGTCGACCGCCTTCTCAGAGACCGTCTTATTGGCCTTGGCCAGCACCCGGGTCAGGGCTGGGTCGATCCGTTTCAGTTCACGCGCCAGCTCGTCGAGCCCTTCCACCCGCACCTGAGTCATGTCAGGGGGTGGGCGCGGTGTAGGTGACTTCCCCGGAGGTTTGCGCTTCGATCGACCAGTCCCATTCCCCGTCGGCGTTGGCTTCGATGGTGTAGTCGGAGAGGACACACATCCCGGCGTAGAGACCGGCGTCGGTGGGGCCGGCAGCATCGCCGATCTGGATGGAGAAGGCGATGGGCGCATCCGATCCGAAGGCAGCGTCGATGTCGCCGATCTGCTCGACGGAAACATGGCCTTGGGCGGAGAACGAGCCGAGCTTCTGGCCGCCGAGACTGAAGGCGTATTGGGAGCCGAAGGTGGGTTTGGTCATGATGTTCCGGGTCTTCGACAGGGAGACCACCGAGCCGATGGCGGAAATGTCGTCGGCGTTGAGGAGCACAGTCCCCAGGTAGCCGGGAATGAAGGTGGGATCGGGCATGTCTACTCCTCGCTAGGTGGGTAACGGAATGCGATCTCCGTGACGGAGACCACAGTGGCTGGATTGGTGGTGGTCGGCCCGGGCGCGGCTGTGTCCCGCCATACCGCGCCCACCTTGTGGGCGACGCACTCGTGATCGGTGACCGCCGAGCGGATCTGGTCGATCGCCATCCGCGGTTCCGAGATGGAGACGGCGACCAGTACCCGCCAGGTCTCGACAACGCCGCCGTGAGTGCCAGGCACCAGGAACGGGTCTCCGGGTGCGACCACCACCGCCGGCGGGCTGATCGACGGTGGCAGCCAAGGAGCGAAGATCAGCTCCCCGTCGAATTCGGCGACCAGGGCGGCGGTCAGATCGTCGATCATGCGACACCGAACGCTCCCCACACTTCGGCCCGCACCCATTCCGCCGCGGACAGAATCGCCCGTTGCACGTCGGGGAGACGGTCGATCGGGAAGGTGGAAGGTTCCACGTTGAGGCCGGCCCGGATCACATCATCGGTCGTGACCAGGCCGGCCAGATCGGTGATCTCCCATTCGGGATAATGCCGCCCGCGGAGCAGTTCGACCACCCCGTAGGGGGGACGGACCGAAGCCACTCCGAATTCGGTGACTTCACCGGTCAACCCGAGGGGCGGCATGACCAGTTGGCGGGCCGCTTCGAGGATGATCGCCGAAGCCAGTTGGGCTTCCTCACCGATAGTGGGCGCGGGGACGGTCATACCGGGACGGCATCCCCAGTCTCGTCGTCCTCATCCTCTTCAGGATGCGGTTCGGGAACCGGTTCGGGCTCGGGCTCTTCGGCGGGTACAGGCTCGTGTACCGGGTCTTGTTCTGTGGTCATGGGTCCTCCTAGGCCGCGGTGTGCTTGACGATCCCCGCCGGGTAGAGGGGAAGGGCGATGGTGGCGCCGAGGATGCCGATGTCCCGGCCCATCAGAGCCACGTTGGTGGCGGTCACTGTCTCGGGGGGACGCTCCGCTTTGCGGAGGCTCTTCGTGTTGAACTGGAGGTCGACCTCGAGGGCGGGGGCATGGAAGGCGAGGACCCCTCCCACGTTGACGCTCTCGGCGGTGAAGTCGGGCCCGTTCCCGAATGAGATGGACGGTTGGCTCGGGTTGAGCAGCCCGACCAGCGACTGCCATGACGCCGAGGTGAGGGCGAGCCGGTCTCCGGGCACGCCGGTGGCAGCGCGGATGTCCGCTGATGTGCCGATCACGGCGCCGGCGAACGCGGCCCAGGTGGCGAAGCCGAGGACCGCCCCGCCGACTGTGGCCGCTGCCGCGGCGTCGGTGGCGAACTCGGCTTCGGGCACGGCGGCGTACTGGTCCATCAGCGAGGAGACGACCACCTGGACGACGGACGGGTCGGACTGGGAGATCAGCTCGAGGGAGACGTCGACCGCACCGGCGAACCATTCCATGGCGAACGTGACCGGTGCCACGGTCAGCTCTCGGGTGGCCACCTCGGTCTTCTCTCCGGTCCTCTTGGCCACCTGGGTGTGTTGTGTCACCTTGGGGAAGGCGATCCCGTAGCCGCTGGAGGGGAAGCCGACCGTCCCCGCTGCACTGAACAGGGGGCGGAGGGCGTTGACATAGCCGATCAGCTCGCCTACCCAGGCGTCCCGGATCAGTCCGGAGGCGTTGCCGGGGGCGGTGCCGATCACATCGGCCAGGGCGTGGTTTTCGCCCGGGTTGTCGGCCACCATCTTGAGGACCGAGGCGAACGCCTCGTGGAGGGTCATGGGCGGTACGACTTCGGGTTGGCCGGTGACGATGTTGGCGATCTGGTTTCGCACCTCGCGGAGCTGGCCGGTGTGCTCCTCGAGGGTCGAGGTGATCGGGCCGAGATCGAACGTCTCGGTGGCCGGGCTCTCCTCTGGGGCGTCGATCACGGGTGTCTCTTCCATGTGCTCCTCCTCGGAGTGGACTGCCAGTACCCCTGTGGTGGGGAAGGCGGGGAACGTGACCAGGCTCACTTCCATGAGCCGGGCCTTTTTGTGGGTGCGTACACCGCGGACGTCGACGGTCTGGTCGGGGTCGATTCCGACACTGAGCCCGGTGAGGATTCCGTCCCGGGCCAGTGAGATGGCTTCCCGCGCCCGGTCGGTGTCGGCCATGCGGAAGGTTCCGTAGGCGCCGTCGGGCTGGTCGTCCAGTTTGGTCATCCGGCCGATCGGCTGGTTGACATCGTGCTGC
>JALDXM010000284.1:0-3648 GCA_032155085.1 Actinomycetota bacterium
ACCTCACTTCCTACGGCTCGGTATTCCTCGGCGGCCGAAGCGCTGAGGCCTACGCCGACTATGGGGTCGGCCCCAACCATGTCCTGCCGACCGGTGGAGGGGCCCGGTTCCAGTCGGGCCTTTCGGTGCTCACCTTCCTCAAGTCCCCGACGTGGTCCCGCCTCGACGACCCGACGCCGCTGGTCGATGACACCGTTCTCCTCGCCCGTCTCGAGGGCCTCGAGGCCCACGCCCGGGCAGCGATGCGCCGCGTGTGATCAGGCCCGCCAGCCCTCCAAAAGCGCGTCGACCAGCTTCTCGTCTGCGGCTGGGTCGGCAGCTCGGAACGCGCCCATCAGATTCCGCAGGATGACGGGGCCGGTGAGCATGTCGACAGCGATCTCGACGTCGAGATCCCGGCGAAGCTCACCGCGCTCTCTGGCGTCGGCTATCAGTCCTGCGAGCAGTGCCCGCCTGGGAAGGATCACCGACTCGGCGTAGTGCCGGCCCAGATCGCTCCCGCAGTGGACCTCGCCGACCAGCCTGGGGAAAATCAGGCCTGCCTTCAGCTCCGAGAGGAAGGCCCCGAAGCGACCGAGGACCAGGAGCAGGTCCGCCCTAATCTCGCCTGTGCTGCTGACCTCGACGCGGGACACGAGGCCCCCGATGACGTCGATCACGAGGTCCTCCTTCGAGCTCCAGCGCCTGTAGATGCTCGCCTTGCTGACGCCGGCCCTGGCGGCCACTGCGTCCACGCTCATGCCGCGGATCCCCACCTCGGCGAGAAGGCCGAGCACGGCCTCGGAGATCGCCTCGGACACCGACTCGTCGCGGGGTCGCCCGGCGCGGCGTTGGGTTACGGTCAAGACTCGGGAACCACCGTCGGGAATGAGGGCTCATCCACCCGCTCGGGCGCGGCCGCGATGTGGTCCGCCCCCCTTGCCGGGAGCCAGAGCAGGGTCACCAGCGCCCCGAGCAGGGCCACCGCGGCGGCCACCCATACCGCGGCATTCATGCCTCCGATGAACGCCGCCGATGCCTCTTCGGCAAGGCGTGCGCCGGCGGCTCCGATCTGAGAGGCCACTGCCATCGCGCCACCCACCGAGTCGCCGGCGACATCAGCGGCCTCGGATGGGAGGTTGACCACAACGGGCGCCATCGCGCTCCCGTACGAGGAGGCCAGGATGCTCCCCAAGATGGCAACTCCCAGCGCCCCTCCGATCTGCCGCGTGGTGTCGTTCATCGCCGAGCCCACCCCGGCCTTGGCCAAGGGAAGCGATCCCATGATCGACTCGGTCGCCGGGGCCATCGCCGTACCCATCCCCATCCCAAGGATGGCGAGAGCCACTGCCACACGCCCGTAACCGGTGTCGACGGTGATGGTCGCCAGGGTCGCCATCGCGATCGAGACGATCACCAGCCCGGTGGTGACAACGCGCTTCGTGCCGAACCGCTCGGCGAACCGGGCAGACAATGGGGCGGCCACGATCATGGTCGCCACCGGCATCACCCGAAAGCCCGCCTCGAGCGGCGAATAGCCGAGCACGAACTGCAGGTACTGGGTGTTGAGGAACACCGTGCCGAACATCGCGAAGAACACGAGGGTGATAGCCACACTCGCCGCGCTGAACCTTGGGTTCTCGAAGAAGGAAAGCTGGAGCATCGGGTGCTCGGTTCGGCTCTCCCACCAGAGGAACGCCACGATCAGGACCGCGGCCAGCCCGAAGGCGGTGAGCACGACGGGATCGGTCCAACCCTTGTCCGGAGCCTCGATGATCGCGTAGACCAGGGCAACCAGGCCGACGATCGAGAGCCCGGCGCCGACCGGGTCCAGTGGTGTCGCCGCCGGGTCCTTGGACTCGGGGACCAGGAAGAAGCCGAGGGCGATCGCAGCCGCCACGACGATCACGTTGATCAGGAACACCGAGCCCCACCAGTAGTTCTCGAGCAGCCAGCCGCCGAGCACCGGGCCCAGGATGATCCCCAGGCCGGCAACCGCGGCCCATGCCGCAATGGCGCGTCCCCGCTCCTGTCCGGTGAAGACGTTGGTGATGATGGAGAGCGTCGAGGGCATGATCAGGGCGCCCCCGATCCCCATCACCGCCCGTGCCGCGATCAGGGCGTTGGCGGAGTCAGCAAACGCCGCTGCCAGCGAGCTGAGCCCGAAGATGATCAGTCCCACGGTGAGCGCGCGCTTGCGCCCGTAGCGGTCACCCAGGGCTCCCATGGTGAGCAAGAGCCCGGCGAACACAAGGATGTAGGCGTCGACCATCCACTGCAGCTGGCTCTGGGTGGCGCCCAGTTCACGCACCAGAGTGGGCAAGGCCACGTTGAGGATGGTGTTGTCGAGCCCGATGATGACCAGGCTCAGGGAGAGCACGCCGAGTGTGGCCCAGCGTCTCCGGTGAATCGTCTCGGCGTCCATGTCGCCAATCCTCTCGTGGCCCCTAATTACGAAACTATACCGTATCGTATCTAAATGGGATCCGAAGCGGATTCATACGCACTCCCTCGGCGTAGGCGGTTCAGACTGTGCAAGGACGATCAGGGCTCACCCTTTGGCGTCCATCAGCCGCCGCTACCGATGTAGCTACATGTTGCGTCGGTATTGGCCGCCGACTGCGTAGAGGGCGCGGCTCATCTGGCCCAGGGATGCCACCTTGGCCGTCTCCATCAGTTGTCCGAAGATGTTTCCGCCAGACACCGCGGTCTTCTGCAGATCGGCGAGGGCCTGGTCCGCTCGGTCGTTGTTCCGGTCCTGGAATGCCCGGACGTTGGCGATCTGCCGATTCTTGTCATCGTCGGTGGAGCGTATGAGGGACTGGGGCACAACGATCGGGGAGCCCTCCTTCGACAGGAACGTGTTGACCCCGACCACGGGATAAGCCCCGGCCTCCTTCTGCTGCTCGTAATAGAGGGACTCCTCCTGGATCTTGGTCCGCTGGTACTGGCGCTCCATCGCACCGAGCACTCCCCCGCGGCTGTTGATCCTGTCGAACTCGGCCAGCACCGCCTCCTCGACCAGATCGGTGAGCTCCTCGATGACGAAGCTGCCCTGCAACGGGTTCTGGTTCTTGGCCAGCCCCAGCTCCTGGTTGATGATCAGCTGGATGGCCAGAGCCCGTCGGACCGACTCCTCCGTAGGCGTGGTTATCGCCTCGTCGTAGGCGTTGGTGTGGAGGCTGTTCGTGTTGTCGTAGATGGCATACAAGGCCTGGAGAGTGGTGCGGATGTCGTTGAAGCTGATCTCCTGGGCATGGAGTGACCGGCCCGAGGTTTGGACGTGGTACTTGAGCTTCTGCGACCTCTCGTTGCCCCCGTAACGATGTTTTATCGCCTTGGCCCAGATGCGACGGGCGACCCTCCCGATGACCGCGTACTCGGCGTCGATCCCGTTCGAGAAGAAGAAGGAGAGGTTGGGCGCGAAGTCATCGATGTCCATGCCCCGGGCCAGGTAGTTCTCGACGTAGGTGAACCCATTGGCGAGCGTGAAGGCGAGCTGGGTGATTGGGTTGGCCCCGGCCTCAGCCATGTGATAGCCACTGATGGAGACCGAGTAGAAGTTGCGGACCTCGTGGTCGACGAACCACTGCTGGATGTCACCCATCATGCCGAGGGCGAACTCGGTGGAGAAGATGCACGTGTTCTGGGCCTGGTCCTCCTTGAGGA
>JALDXM010000285.1:0-3647 GCA_032155085.1 Actinomycetota bacterium
GGTCGTGGCCCGCGCGTGGAGCTCGTCGAGTTTCGCCCGCTCGGCCCTCAGGCCGACTTCCGCACCCAGGTCGGCGAACGGTTCGCCACGCCACAAGGACAGCGCTTCGTCGATGTGACGCACGGCGGTGGCGGGCTCGACGTCCACAAGCGTGGCCGCGTCGTCCACAAGTGCTTCGAACCGGGTGGCATCGGTCTCTGCGATGAGCCGGTAGCCGCCATCCGTGGAGACGATGGCCTCCCGTCCCAACGTCTTTCTCAGGGCCGACACGTGGACCTGGAGGCTTTTCCTGGCCGTCGGCGGCGGATCCTCCCCCCACAGCCCGTCGATGAGCTGCTCCGGGGAGGATTGCGCTCCTTCGCGTGCTGCTAGCAGAGCCAGCACCAGGCGTGGCTTCGAACCCGTCACCAATAGAGCTTCGCCGTCTCGTTCGGCGGTGACGGGCCCGAGCACTCTCACCCTCAACGATTCGGGCACCCCATCATGGTGGCACGTGGATGCGCCCGCCGGTACGACGACGGACGCACCGGCGGGCGCTCTGGCCGCCTGGTCAGCCGGCCAGCTGCTCGTAGATGGACTGGGGCATCCCGGGAACCGGTCCTTCGGACAGCCCGGCAACCTCGTTGTCGGCATTCAGCCGCTCGAAGGTCGATCGTGGCATCCCGGGTACGGGGCTCTCCAGGCCGGCGACCTCCGTGTCGGCCGTGAGCCCTTCGAACGTCGACCGGGGCATCCCGGCCACGGCCCCATTTGTCAGCCCGACGACGACATTGCCAGCGGTCAGCTGTTCGAACGTCGACCGAGGCATCCCGGCCACCGGGCCGCTCTCGAGCCCGGCAACGACGTTGTCAGCTGTGAGCTGCTCATACACGATTTGGGGCATCCCGGCCACCGGGCCGTTGCTCAGGTCGGTGCTGAACGGAGTCGAATCGACCTGCTCGACCACCTGTGGAGTCAGATCCACCGACTCCAGAGGTCCCGACAGCCCTGCGGCCACGGCGATGGCACCGATGAGGGCGATGACAACCCACTTCGGATCCACCTTCCTGATCTCTCGCTGCGACATCTCTGTCTCCTTTGTCGGCGGGCCAGGAGGCCCGCAACGTGTCCTGTGAACAGAGCGTCACTCACAGCGGTAAATACGCGGCAACAGGCGGGTAAAGCGGTGGATTACCGGGACCAAGAGGGCGGTCCTATCCTCAGATGGTGACTCTGGCCGACTATCTGCCGATCGGGATCATGCTTTTCCTGGCCGCAGCCTTCGTCGCCGTTTCCCTGGTCGCCTCCCGCTTGGTCCGGCCCAACAACCCCACAGCAGCGAAGCTCGATCCCTACGAGAGCGGCATCGTGCCGGAGACCGAGCCGGTACAGCGCTTTCCCGTCAAGTTCTATCTGGTGGCGATGCTCTTCGTCATCTTCGACGTCGAGATCATCTTCCTGTTCGCATGGGCGTCGATCTACGACAGCCTGGGGTGGTACGGCGTGGCGGCGATCTTCATCTTCACGTTCTTCGTGGCGGAGACTCTGGCCTATGTCTGGAAACGGGGAGCCCTCGACTGGAACGTGCACCGTCGGGCCCGTTACATACCGAGCGACGCCACCGACGAGGCGGCCTGATGGCCACTACCACCGCTCCCGGCAACCTTCTCATGACCACCGTCGACATGGCGGCGAGGTGGGCCAAGACCCGCTCGATGTTCCCGGCTGCTTTCGGCCTCGCCTGCTGTGCCATCGAGATGATGGCGACGGGCACCGCCCACTATGACCTGAGCCGGTTCGGGATGGAGGTCTTCCGTGCCTCGCCACGTCAGGCCGACCTGATGGTGGTTGCAGGAAGAGTCAGTCAGAAGATGGCGCCGGTCCTCCGCCAGGTCTACGACCAGATGCCCGATCCGAAATGGGTGATCTCAATGGGGGCCTGCGCATCGACCGGCGGCATGTTCAACAATTACGCCCTGGTCCAGGGTGTCGATCAGGTCGTGCCGGTCGACATCTACGTGCCCGGTTGCCCACCCGGGCCACAGAGCCTCATGCACGGGATTCTCACTCTGCACGACAAGATCATGAAGGGCGAGATCGCCAGTTGACCGACGAGACGACGGCACCCGCGACAGAGCAGGACGAAGTCGTCGCCGAGCGACCACTTCCCGAGAACGAGGTGCTCCGGAGCCTTCTCGAGGCATTCGAGGACGTCACATGGCAGACCTCGTTTGGCCAGGACGTGGCGTTGGTACCGAGCGAGAAGTGGCTCGAATTCGGCGAAGCGGCCAAGGACGCCGGGTTCGAGGTCTGTGTGGACGTCACCGCGGTCGACTGGATGCGGCAACGGCCAGATCGATTCGAGATCGTGGCCAACCTCCTATCGATGCAGCACCGCCTCAGGCTGCGGATGATCACCACCGCCCCCCGTCAGGATCCGACGGTGGCGTCTCTGGTCCCGGTCTGGCCCGGGGTCAACTTCCCCGAGCGCGAGGTGTATGACATGTTTGGGATCACCTTCGAGGGCCACCCGGACCTGACACGGATCCTCATGCCCGACGAGTGGGTGGGCCACCCGCTCAGAAAAGACTTCGGAGTCGGGGCCGTCCCGGTGCAGTTCAAGGAAAGCCACAAGGTCAGCTGATGGCGGAAGACACGAAAACCCTGGACGTCTGGGTCTCCGGCACCGAGGAGCCTGGCGAACTCACTCCTACAGACGAGGGCGCCCAGGAGATGGCGCTGGTCGAGCCCGAGTCCAGGCTCGCCGAGGAACTGGGTCGTGTCATCGAGGATGACTACGTGTTCGACGACGAGGCCGACGAAGACGAGCGGATGATCCTCAACATGGGCCCGCAGCACCCTTCGACGCATGGCGTGCTCCGGCTCCAGATCGAGCTCGAAGGCGAGATCATCCGCCGCACCAAGCCGATCATCGGCTACCTGCACACCGGCATGGAGAAGACAGGGGAGCAACTCACCTTTTCCCAGGGCGGCACCAACGTGACCCGGATGGACTACCTGGCGCCGTTCCACAACGAGCTGGCCTATTCCCTCGCCGTCGAGCGCCTGCTCGGGATCGAGGTTCCCTCGAGAGCCGCCGCCATTCGGGTTCTCCTCACCGAGCTGAACCGGTGCACCTCCCATCTGGTGGCCCTGGCAACCAACGGCATGGACATCGGGGCCATCTCGATGATGATGTACGGGTTCCGGGAGCGCGCGCAGATACTCGCCTTCTTCGAGAAGACCACCGGGCTCCGGATGAACCACAACTTCATCCGCCCCGGCGGAGTGGCGGCCGATCTTCCGCCCGGATGGAAGGACGACGTCTCCGCCATCCTCGACGAGCTTCCCCGTCGACTTCGGCAGTACGACGCTCTGCTGGAGAACAACCCGATCTGGGTGGCACGCACCAAGGGCATAGGCGTCCTCTCCGCCGAGGAGGCCACCGCCTACGGGATCACCGGGCCCACGCTCCGCTCCACCGGCGTCGATTGGGACATCCGCAAGGCCTTCCCCTACAGCGGCATCGAGCAGTACGAGTTCGAGATCCCGGTCGGGGAGCACGGCGACGTCTACGACCGGTATCGGATCAGGGTCGAGGAGATCAAGCAGTCGTTGGGGATCGTGGAACAGGTCATGGACACCATCCCGAGAGGTGACTACCGGGT
>JALDXM010000286.1:0-3629 GCA_032155085.1 Actinomycetota bacterium
GCAGCGACACCTTGATGCCGTCCACCTTGGCGGTGTGCGCGCCGATCAGCTCGACCACCGTGTCGGCGGCGACCTCCAGGTCGGCCGATCCCCAGTATCCGGCCAGTGCCGGGTCGAACATGTCTCCCAGCCAGTGGACGATGGCCGTGCCCGAGACGTTCCCGAGCACCTCGGCGTAGGCCTGCCGGTAGTCATCGGGGCTGGTGGCCACTGCGGCCAGGTGTCGGCTCGCCATGACGACGGCCTGCCCACCCTGACCCTCGATCAAGTCGGTCTGTTCCTGATATGCATCGATGATCCGGGCGGTGTCAGTCCGCCCATCGGGCAATTGGTCGGTGTTGGCCCCGCACGCGATCTCACCACCCTCCGCACGCGCCTCGGCAAGGGAACGTGTGATCAGCTCCTTGGTGGCGTCCCAATCGAGACCCATGCCACGTTGTGCGGTGTCCATCGCCTCGGCCACCGGGAGGCCCCACGACCAAAGATGGCGTCGGAAAGCGAGCGTTGCCTCCCAGTCGACATGGGCTCCAGAAGCGGGCGTGTTCTCGGCCAGTGGATCGGCCACCACATGCGCGGCGGCAAAGGCACGACGGCTTTGCAGTGGCTGGGAAGGAAGGTCGTAATTGCCCGGCTCGCCGAGGGTGTGACGGGTCAGGGAGCCGTCCTCGAGTGGGATCGTCACGGTTCGGGATGACACTGTGACCTCCTTAGGCGGGCTCCAATGCTGGCAAACGTTATCCGCGAGATGGGACCGATCATAGGGGTCATCAATATCCGGGAAGACGGGCTCCTGGAGCCGTGGCCAACGCGATTGAAGTCTCAGGTCGTAGCGCGATCGGGGACAACCCGGACACATAGACCCGGGTGAGACGAGAACCGAGCTGCTGAAGCACCTCCCACGAGATCGTCCCTCTCACCGCGGCCACGTCGTCGGCGCCGATCACCATGTCGCCGTCGCCGCCCAACAAGGTGAACTCGGAATCAGGGCCTACGCCAGGGACATCGGTCACATCCACCGTGAGCGAATCGGACGAGATCCTCCCGACTACCGGCGCCTGTCTTCCCTCCACAAGGACCGAGGAGCCCGGGGAAGAGACCCTCGACCAGCCGTCCGCGTACCCGAGGGGGAGGGTGGCGATCTTCGAGTCCCGGCTCGCGATCCAGGTTCCGCCGTATCCGACGGATGTGCCCGCCGGCACCCCGGCGACCCGAACCGGATGTGCCTTCACCGCCAGCGCTGACCCGATTCCGGCGGGCAGCGGATCGCCGGGCACCGGATGGACTCCGTAGAACGCGAGACCGGGCCGGACCAAATGGTGTCCCTTTCCGGCGCCGGCGAGAAGTCCTCCCGACGCGGCGGCGTGAACGATGCCGGGATCGAAGCCTGCTGCGGTCAGGGCATCGAGGGCGGTCTCGAATCGCTCCAGCTGGGAGGCAGTCGTCGTCGGGTCCTCCGGGGCGGCGAGATGGGTCCAGGTCCCGGCCAGCTGAGCAGATCCTCCCCTGGTCACTGCGGCCGCTGCGGCGACCACGTCATCGATCGCCAACCCGCCCCGGGTCATCCCCGTGTCGATCTCGATATGGACACGCCGCTGGTCGCGGTCACGGCCCGAAACGATCGCCTCGGCCTCCTCAACGCTCCCCACTGTCACGTCTATCTCGAGACGAGCCATCTCGCCACGGCTCGAGGAGGGCACCGGATACAGCACGAAGAGACCTCCGGTGTAACCGTCGTTGCGAAGACGTGCGGCCTCGCTGACGTCGGCCACACACAGCCACCCGGCGCCACCTGCGACCGCACAACGGGCAGCCATCTCCAGACCGTGCCCGTAGCCATCTGCCTTCACCACCGCGCCCAAGGCTGCGGGATGAGCAAGACGCCCGAGCGCATCGGCGTTGGCCATGAGCACGTCGACATCGACCTCGACCCACGCCGATCGTTCCAGAGGAGGGAGACCGGCGCTCTCCAAGGCCTGATCGATTCGTCGGGTCACCTCAAGGTTCCGGATCCGTCTCGGTCAACCAAGCGTCGAGGGCGTCACGCATGATGTCCGAGGTCCCGCCGATGCCGGTCCACCGTTCGAAGGCCACCTCTCCCTGACGGATCAGCATCTCCATGCCATTGCAGACGGCGAGCCCCGCATCCCTGGCAGCACGGACCAGAGGTGTGTCCGGCGGGACGTAGACCAGGTCGAAGACCAGGGCGCTCTCCGGCAACACAGCCACGTCGAAGGCCAAAGTGTCGGTGGTCATGCCCTGTGTGGTGGCGTTCACCGCGATGGCGGCTGAGCCGAGGGCGGTGGCCAGGCGAGGGTCGTCGAGCCCGCCGGGTGTGACGTTGCCGAAGGGCTCGAGGCTCTGAGCCAATTCGACGGCTCGCTCCGGGGTCCGATTGGCCACATGTACCGACCCGGCCCCGGCGTCGAGCAGGGACCACACCACGGCCCGCGCCGCGCCCCCGGCGCCGATCACCACCGCCTCCCCTCCCTCGACCGACACGCCCATGGACTTGACCGCCGACATGAACCCCGATGCGTCTGTGTTGAAACCGACCAGAGCGCCGTCGTCGGTGCGCACGCCGTTGTTGACCGCTCCGATGGCCATGGCACCCGGCTCCACTTGGTCGAGGTGCTTCATCGCCTCCTGTTTGTAAGGAGCGGTGACACCGAACCCGAGCCAATCCGGGCCGTGTGCCTCCTCGAAGAACCCCGCTAGCTCTGAGGACTCGATGGGGCGCAGCTCATAGGTGGCGTCGAGGCCATGGGCACTGAAGGCGGCATTGTGCATGACCACGGAGTGCCGTCGCCTCAGCGGGTTGCCGATGAGGGCGACACGGCGAGTCACCTTTTGGGGGTCATGTTGAATCGGGGAAGCGGACGTGGGGAATGATGTGGGTCGCCCACTGCTCGAGCTGGGCCGGGTCCGGCGTCATGGTGTGGAGCATGAACCGTTGGACTCCGGCGTCGATCCGTGCCTGGAGTGACACGACCACTTCGTCGGGTGTCCCGAACAGATACACCCGCTCCAGGTAGTCGGGGCCGCGCGCCTCGCTCATCACACGGAGCATCGCCTCGTGCTGCTCCGCCCGCGCCTTGACTGGGTCCTGGGTCGCCGAGAAATGAAAGAAGTTCTCGTGGGCGACTGCGAGCTCCGACGGGTCGCGGCCGTGCTCGGAAAGGTATGCCTGCAGCTCCTCCCAGTCCCTGGCGATGTCCTCGGGCGGACAGGTCGGCCTCGGGACCCATCCTTCCGTCCTGAGGATGCGGGCCTTGACCGCTTCCACGAACCGGGGGAGATCGGGGGACCCGGCGTCGGCAAGCTGGGAGCCACCGCCGATCCAAACCTCAGGCCGCTGGCTGGGGCGCGGCTCCACCAAGACATCCTCGATCGAATAGAACCGCCCCTGGTAAGTGACGGTCTCACCTTCGAGCAGCGGGATGATGATGTCGAGGATCTCGTCAGTGCGGGGGCCTCGCTCCGATTTCTTGACCCCGGTGGCGGCGTACTCAGGCGGATACCAGCCGATTCCGGCCCCGAGGATGAATCGGTTGTTGGACAGGAACTGCAAGGTTGCAACCTGCTTGGCAAGAAGCACTGGCTCCCGGATCGGCGTCACCAGAACCGAGGTG
>JALDXM010000287.1:0-3605 GCA_032155085.1 Actinomycetota bacterium
GGGGTGATGCTCGCCGCGCTCTCGATCACATTCAGTTCGATGACACAAGCCAGTGACATCCTGCCCCCGGACGACAAGGAGCACGTCGCCACCGTCCTGGAAGAAGATGCCCAGGTCATGAGCAATACACAGCTCGAGGCGCTTCTGGCTGAACAGCCTGACGAAATCGCCGACGAGGTGGTCCGAATCAACACCGAGTCTCGACCGCGCGCCCTCCAGTTCGCCTTGCTGATCCCGCTGGTCGCCGCCTTGGTCGGGTTCGTGAACGGCTTCCGCATGATGAAGCTGCCGGACGTCAAGCCCTCAGCCGAAGTCGAGGGTCTCCTCGGCGGGTGACCTGATGCTCCCTCTCGATCAGCGTTGGTACCGCCGTCTGATCGGCGCTGCGATCGGGCTCGGAATCGCGGGCGGTGTTCTATCCCTCATCTACCTCAGCCTCACCGGAGTGTTGATCGACTGGGTGTTCGGCAGCGCCGACGGGACGGTCTGGTCGGGTGAGTGGTGGTGGGTCCCTCTCACGGCAACCGGCGCCTTGATCGTCATCTACCTCCGCAAGAAGCTGCAAGTGGTCGAACACGTGCCGGGAGGAGTGCAGATCATCGAGGCGGGTGGAATCGACCACGCCAGCGGGGCCAAATGGGTCGGTCTCGCGATCATCTCGGCTGTGACTGGCGCCAGTCTCGGCCCATCGTTTGCACTCGCCGTGATGGGTGGGAGCCTCGGTTCCTGGCTCGCTGACTACCGGTGGCCCCAGGACGATGCGAACCAGGACTACACCCTCACCGGTGTCGCCGGTGGGTTCGGTGCAGCTTTCACCTCACCGATCCTGGCGGCATTCATCGTGACCGAGTTGGCGCCAACACCGAGATCGAGATACGTGGCAGCGATCATCCCGCAACTCATCGCAGCAACGCTCGGATTCGTCATCTACTTCTCGGTGTTTGGCCGCACCTTTCTCGGGGTCTACGAACTCCCCAACTACGAGTTCGAGGTGTTCGACATGGCCACGGCGGTGTTTCTTGGTGCTTTGTCGGCGATCGTCATGGCAGTTCTCGTGCTCATCGTCGTTGTCGTCCGCAAGGTCGCCGCCCTCATCACCAATCGGTACGTGCTCGGGGTTCTCGGCGGAGCCGCCGTCGGCGCGATCGCCATGGCGCTTCCCCTCACCCTTGGTGCAGGGCAAAGCCAGTTGGAGACTGTCGTAGGCAGCCTCACTGCGTGGGGTGCGGGATTCCTGATCCTCGTGCTGGTCGCGAAGATGGTTGCGCTCGCTGTCAGCCTGGAGATCGGCTTTCTCGGAGGCAACGTGTTCCCGATGATCTTCATCGGTGGCCTCGCCGGGGTCATCGTCTCCCTGCTGATCCCATCGATCCCGCCCGCGCTGGCCGTATCGTGCATGCTTGCTGCTGTGCCCGGCTCCTACCTCCGGGCCCCGATCGGGATGACTTTCATAGCCGCGATCGCGGTCGCATTGGACCCGAGAACCACTGCTCCGGTCGCCGTCGCCGTCGTCACGTCGTATCTCCTCGTGGCGACCGTTCGCTACGTGCTGGCGAACAGGCGAGAAGCGGCAGCCGGTGCCGTCTCGGCCTGACACAGCTCTGCTCGGTTCTGGGTGTATCAGCTGTCGGTCGCGCAGTTGAGCTCACTCAACGTCTGATCCCACGACGCGTGAAACGCAGTCACCGCTGCTTGGACATCCTCGCCGACCTCGCTCAGGGTGCTGTCAGCAGGGATGTCCCGAATCGCGTCCTGGAGCGCCTCGAAGTCCTCACTCAGTTGCGTCTTCAGTGCATCCGATAGTTCGGCCTCGGACTCCCGAACCGATCGCACTGCCGACCCGATATCGGCGGTGGCGTCCTGAATTTGTCCGACCGTGACCGTATCTGCGCTCACATCTGCTGCGGCGACCTCCTGAACCGTGTCATCCAGTTCTTCGAGGTCGGTGCATAGCTCCTCGGCCGAGCCAGCCACCGAGGAGCATGCGACTGCAACCAGCGACAGCGACACGATTGCGCTGACCAACGTGATCCTTCTCATGTTCAATCCTTTGTGTCGTGATGGTTCGTCTGCCGAACCTAGCAAGGGCCCGTCCCATTTCATCAACCAGTTGGGGTGAAGTGGGCTCAGCCGACCGATGGTCAAGTGTTCGCTCACCAAGATGTAGCGTGGTCGCCCCACAAGAGAAGGACGTAATGTCAGAGCAGCAGTCCGGGTGGTACGCCGACCCAACACGAAGGCACACATATCGCTATTGGGACGGAGCGATCTGGTCGAACCAGGTCTCCGATGGAGGGACCGCTGGGTTGGATCCAATGGAGTTGGACGAATCGACCGCTGCGACGCCTCCAGCGCCAGGGACTCAGGCCCCCGGGCCTGAACCGGCAGGAGACCGCCAGCAACCATCCAGCGTCGAGGTCTCTCAGAGCAGTGGTGGCACCAATTATGCCGGGATCCTGGGGGTCGTGATCGGCGCGATCATCGTGATCGTCATCCTGGTCATCGTGTTCAACAATGCGGGAGACGACACGACTGAGCCGACCGATGCTCCTTCGGCGACCGTTACGACACAGGCTCCGGTGGACACCGAGCCGCCCGCGACTACGACTCCCTGACCCTTCGTTGGCTAACCCGCTCAGGAGGTGAGTTGGTCGCGGTCAATGACCCAGGGCAACCAGCAATAGGACAACCGCCAGCCCGAATCCAGCGGCGATGGTCGCATAGCGCCACGAACTGGACCTCTGGTCAGAGAGGACGCCGACGAACACTCCGATCCCCACGAGCTGGAGAATCGAGATGGCGACCGCCGCCCAAAGCGCCTGGCGGGGTTCGAGCGCTCCCAAACGTCCCAGACCCAACGCCACTCCGGGGAGGACCGCGGCTAGGAGGATCGGAAGACCGTCGGCCATGGCTTTGCGGACCTCGTGGGGCTGGGCCGCCTCTGCGTTGCGGATGTGGTTGCCGAGGACCTCGGCGTAGAGGTGGGCGAGCCAGGTGGCGACGCCGACTCCCACAACCAGTTCCCAACCCAAGCCCGACTCGACATCCTCCGCCTCCACCACCAGCAGTGAGGCGATGATGAGAACCGTCCCATAAGACGCAGCACTGACTCGCTCGGCGAGACGATCCCTTTGCTGATGACTCATCGGCTTGGTCTCGGGCATGGGCGTCAGGCGGGGAACATCCCGAAACGCTCTCGGATCAGACCGTGGCGCAGCCCACGATCGCTCACGGTGACCGAGTCCTTACCCAGTTTCTCCATGATGGTGGCGACGATCAGCGCACCGGCCAGGATCACCGGAGCACGGTTCGGCTGCAGACCGACGATGCTGCGCCGCTCCTCCTGATCCATGGAGCGGTACATCCCGATCTGACGCTCAACATCCTTTTTCGAAACAGACGCACCCTGCACCACATCGGGATCGTAGGGGTCGAGACGAAGCGACACCGCGGTGATGTTGGTCATCGCCCCACCCATGCCCACCAGGGCATCTGGAGAACTCCGGCCATCGAGACTCGAGAGGTCCTGGCGGAGGGCAGCCAGTGTTTCCTCGATGACCGAGGCGTCTACGAATCCATCGAGACCGAACCGCTCGGTATAGGCC
>JALDXM010000288.1:0-3605 GCA_032155085.1 Actinomycetota bacterium
GCCTCACGGGCCTGCTCCTCGATGAGGTCGTCCCAGGTCGCATGGGGCGAGGGCCGGAGATAGGTGGAAAGCTCGCCACGCACCGCGTCGAGGGCGTCGAGGTCGGAGCCTCTATCTGGAGTGGGCGGCTCGCTGGTCTCCACCGTCGACTCCGCGACGACCCTGAGCAGGGTGTGGGGCTCGATGATGCCGAACTCGTCCACCTTGGTCCCCCAGTAGTCGGTGTAGGAGTGGATGCGGGCGGCAGGACTCACCTCCACCCGATAGTCGAGAAGCCGCTGCGGGCCCATGTCCGCGGGGCAGGCCCGCAGCAGGTTGTGCGACTCCCAGGCCGGCTCGTGATAGGTGAACTCGTTGACATACCGGATCTCGAGTCTCATGCCCACCTCTGTGAGTGGAGCTGGAGATCGGTGCCAGTGCGGAAGAAGTGCGCCTCTACCTCTTCTGAGACGTCGTAGAGCTGGGTTTGCAGGTTCTCGAGGTACTCGTCGAGTCGGGCATCGAGGATGGCGGCGATGTCGGTGAACTCGACATGAGCCCGGACCCGGCCGATGGCTCGCTCCATCCCGGTCTGGTTCCCGGTGGCAGCGAGACGGTTGATGAGACGCTCGACCTGCTGGAGGCAGTAGAGGACGCTTCGAGGGAACTCCTGATCGAGAAGGAGGAACCTGAGGACATCGGTGGGGTCGAGCGAGGCGTCATGCGCCTTCAGATAGGCCTCGTAGGCGGAAACCGACTTGAGCACAGACACCCAGGCGTGGAACCCGGACCCGCTTTCCCCGCCTGCGAGCCGGGCGAACCTGACCGACAGGATTCGACAGGTCATCTCGGCCCGCTCGAGGAGGAGGCCGAGGAGCATGAACCGGTATCCCTCGTCGCGGGGCATCGTCTGGGCGGCCACGCCGCTGATGAGCTGGCAGCGGCTCTTGATGTTGCCGAACACCTCGTAGGCGTGTCGGTCGAGGGCGAGGGCGAAATCGGCTTGGGACAGTTCTAGGTAGAAGACGTTGATCGCCTCCCACAGCTCGGTCGAGATTCGGTCACGAAGCCCGCGGGCGTTGTCCCTCGCTCGCTCCACTGCCGACAGGATCGACCCAGGGTTGGTCAGATCAGCCACCAGATAGCTGCTCACGGGCCCGCTCTCGAGCGGCCCTTTGTAAATGGCGTCCACATAGAGGACCTCGAGTAGCTCCTTCCAGGTCGAGGCGGCGCGTTCGCCAGGGGACTCGAGGAGGTTGTGATAGGTCACGTCGAGGATGCGCGCCGTGTCCTCGGCCCGCTCCACGTAGCGACCCACCCAGAACAGGTCTTCAGCGTGCCGGGACAGCATTTCCCATCCCCGTGCCAGCGTTCTGATTGCCATTGTCGAGGAGGACCCAGGTGTCTTTCGAGCCGCCGCCCTGCGATGAGTTGACGATCAGCGATCCCTTCCTCAGCGCGACCCGGGTCAGACCGCCGGGTACCACCTCGATGCGGTCCCCGGAGATGACGAAGGGGCGGAGGTCGACATGACGTGGCTCCATGTGCCCTTCGACGAAGGTTGGATGGGTGGAGAGCTGGACGATCTCCTGGGCGATGTACCCCCGGGGATCGGCACGCAGTGCGTAGGCGGTGGCCTCGAGGGCGGCCTCGTCGGCGGAGGTCCCGATGACGATCCCGTAGCCACCCGCTTCGGCCACCGGCTTCACCACCAGGCGGTCGAGGCGTCCGAGGATTGTTTCCAGCTGATCCGGCTCCCAGGGCAGATAGGTGGTCACGTTGGGCAGGATGGGTTTCTCGCCCAGGTAGTACTCGATGAGGGCCGGTACGTATGGGTAGACCCCTTTGTCGTCCACCGCCCCGTTGCCGATTGCGTTGGCGATCGTGACGTTGCCGGCCCGCGCCGCTCCGTGGAGCCCGGGCACTCCGAGCAGGCTGTCCTGGCGGAAGACGACCGGGTCGAGGAACTCGTCGCCGACACGGCGGTAAATGACATCGACCTGCTTCAGGCCTTTGGTGGTGCGCATGAAGACCTGACGGTCGTCGACGAGGAGGTCCCGGCCCTCGACCAGTTCGATCCCCATCTGTCGGGCCAGGAAAGCATGCTCGAAGTAGGCCGAGTTGGCCACGCCGGGGGTGAGCACCACGACCGTGGGATCTCCGGCGGATGGTGGGGCGATCGCCTCCAGGGCGCGGCGGAGAGATGAGCCGTAGTGGTCGACCGGTCGGATCGAGTGGCTGGCGAACCCGACGGGGAGAACCCGGGTCATCGCCACCCGGTTCTCCAGCACGTAGGAGACCCCACTTGGAATCCTGAGGTTGTCCTCGAGCACCCGGTAAGTGCCTTCGTCGTCGCGGACGATGTCGATCCCGGCCACGACACACCGGGCCCCGCGTGGGGCGGGGATGCCGTGGGCCTCACGTACATAGCCGTCGGCCGACTCGATCAGCCAGCGAGGGACGACACCGTCCCTGATCGCTTCCTGGCCTCCCACGTAGAGGTCGTCGAGGAACCGGTTGAGGACGGTGACCCGCTGCACGAGCCCGGCTTCGATGTGGGCCCATTCGTCGGAGGGGATGATGCGAGGGACCAGGTCCATGGGCCAGGTGCGCTCGAGACCGCTCTCATGCCCGGTGACGGCAAAGGTGATTCCGAGGGTGCGAAAGAAGGAGTCGAGCATCCCGATCCGGTCGGCGATCTCGCCGTCGCCGATCTCGGCGAGACGCTCCATCAACAACTGGTAGTGCGGGCGCACCCCGTCCGGTCCGTTGACCTCGTCGAAGCTGCCCATCGGGCGAGTGTATTGAGAGGCGTGTTACCGGAACGTTTCAGACACGGCCGAGGGGATGCCCGTCGTCGGCCCTGACCTCGGTCCCGCAGAACTGGCATCGACGCAAGCCGGGTGCGACCTTCGATTCACACGACGGGCAGTCGACAACACCCTCGCGCACCCGGTCGTCGTCGGTCCCGTCCTGCATGTCGAGCTCGTCGATCTTGGCCGTGAGCCTCTCCTGGGTGATCCCCTGCTCTTCGAGCAGTGCCAGGGTGGCCCGGAGGACGATCACCAGCCGGTCCACCCGCTCGTTGATGTCTTCGATCCGGTTGCTGTGAATGGTGCCGTCCGCCGCGGCGGCGCTTCGCGCCAATGAGGCAGCCCTGCTGGCGGTCTGCTGACCCATCGCATACCCGAGGTAGAAGTCGAGCACGGGTCGTTATCGGCAACGCGCCGGGATTGGTGAAGTGGCCGGATGGAAGAGAATCCGGCAGCCGACCCTCAGGGCTTTCGGACGTAGTACTCGGTGAACTCGGTGCAGCGTCCGTCGTCAGCGAACTTCATCAGGAAGCAGTTGTTATAGGTGCGCTCGGGCTTGTCGGCCGTCGCCAGATATCGGCTCGTACCGACACCCACGCCGCGATCGCCGTCCAGCGACCATGCCTCATAGGCCGCCTCCCAGGTGCTCGGGTCGTCGGGGTCCTCCAACCAGGCGGCGACTATCCCGTCCCGACCGACGACGATCGCATCACCCTCGTCGTAAGGGTGGAAGCGGTATGTGGCGTCTTCGGTGAACAACTCCTCGACGGCGGTCGGCGTGTTCGCCCGCCACGCCAGGATGTAGCGGTCGAG
>JALDXM010000289.1:0-3588 GCA_032155085.1 Actinomycetota bacterium
TGATCGCGGTGGTCGCCTCACGGCTCCTCCTCCATGAGAACGTCTCCCGGTCCCACATCTGGACAGTGGCGACAGCGACACTCGGAATCGCCCTGATCTCGCTCGCCTGATCAGACGTCAGAGTGGTCGCAGGTGGTCGACGCTGTCGACAACGAGACTTGCGAGCTGGCCCACCTCAGGGGCGACATCCCCGACCAGCACGGTCCCGGCCACGCCGGCCGCCCGGCCGGCCTCCGCATCGACCCATGAGTCACCCACATAGAGCATGCGTGCTGGATCCACACCGAGGACGGCGGCCGCTTCCAGCAATGCGTCTGGTGCCGGCTTCGGTTCGAGTCCCTGGTCGCCGGAGACAACAGCGCCGATCAAGGGCCCAACCTCTAGCGCTTCGATCGCTGCATCGATCGCGCTTCGGTCGTCGCTAGACACGATCGCGAGCCTGACCCCCGCCCGGTCCAGGGCGCCCATCGTGCCTGAGACGTCACCCAACGCCACCAGATTGCCCTTCTCCCCCGCTAGGGCCGAGGTGTGGCGGGCGGCATCTGCAATGGGCACAACCTCGGCGATACCGTGCTCGGCCAGCACCTCCAAAGTGGTCTCATAGAGTTGGCCAACCGTTCCCACTGCGAACAGGCCGCCACTCACGAGATGGTCCCTGTCCATGTCGAGCCCCATCCTCCCCGCCAGAGCGTCCATCAAGCCCGCGTCACCAGCCGCCGCGGACTCGACCCATGCCCGCGCTGCAGGTCCCCAAGCGGCGTCGAGGTCGAGGAGTGTGCCGTCCTTGTCGAAGGCGACGGCGTCGACCTCGAAAGTCACCCCGTCAGCGGCGACAACGGGCACCTGTCAGGCCATGACCCAACAGGCGTGCGCCGGGAACGAGACCTGGGTGGAGTCCCCGGCTGCAGGCAACTGCAGGAGACGCTCGTTGAAGAGATCAGCGATGAGCTTCCCCCCGTCCACCGCGACCTGGACCCGGACGATCGACCCGAGGAAAGTGACGCTCTCGACTGTCCCCTCGAGCACGTTCTCCTCCTCGGCATCCAATGTGATCTCTTCGGGACGCATCATCAGGGAGATCTCGGAGCCGGAGGGTGATTCGACCATCGACGTCGTCCGCAGTTCATAGCGGCCAAGTCTGAGACGGCCCAAGGCGGGGTCCTCGACGATGACCGGGAGCCGGTTGAGCTGGCCGACGAAGGAAGCGACGAAGCCGGTTTCCGGGTTGTTGTAGATCTCGAAGGGCTCACCGACCTGCTCCATGCGTCCTTGGCTCATCACCACGATCCGATCCGATAGAGCCAGGGCCTCCTCCTGATCATGGGTCACATAGACCGTCGTGATGCTGAGCTGACGCTGGATGCGTCGGATCTCCGCCCGCAGATCGTCGCGGATCTTGGCATCGAGAGCCGAGAGAGGCTCGTCGAGAAGCAGGAGCTGTGGCTTGATAGCCAGTGCCCGGGCCAGGGCCACTCGTTGTTGCTGGCCGCCGGACAACTCGTTTGGATAAGACTTGGCCTTGTCTGGCAGATGGATCAGATCGAGTAGCTCGCCAACACGATCAGACCGCGCCGGGCCATCCTCCTTCCTCACCCGGAGGCCGAAAGCGACGTTCTCGGCGACGGTCATGTTGGGAAAGAGGGCGTAGGACTGGAACACCATCCCGATGTTTCGCTCGTTGGGCTTGGCGTAGGTGACGTCCTCCCCTGCCAACCGAATGGTCCCCGAAGTGGGTTGCTCGAATCCAGCGACCATCCTCAAGGTCGTCGTCTTCCCACATCCCGAGGGCCCGAGGAAACTGACGAATTCCCCCGGCTCGACATCGAGGTCGAAGCTGTCTACGGCCACCACACCGTTGAACTCTTTGCGCACGCCCTGAAGACTCAGGAACCCGCTCATCGTCGCTTCCCCTGCCTGGTGATGAAGGCGATGGCACCCATGGCCACCCAGGTGAGGCCTAACGCCACGATCGCCATCGCCGACGGCTCGTACACCTTGCTTCGAACGAGGTTGGCCATGTATGGCCCGAACGTCTGCTGGGCCAGGAACAGGGCGATGGTCAGCTCGCCGATGACGATGGCAAAAGTGAGCAGCGCCCCGGAGAGAAGCGCCACCCTGAGGTTGGGGAAGATGACCCGGCGGAGGATGGTGGGCCAGCCGGCGCCCAGGCTCTGCGCGGCCTCGGTGAGTGAGCGCACATCCATCGCCCGCAGCCCGTTGTCGACAGACCGGTACATGTACGGGAACGACAACGCGGCGTAGGCGCAGATCAGCAGGACCCGGGAGCTCCCATAGGTGGCCGTCAATAGCAACGGAGGTCGGCTGTAGAGACGGATCAACCCGAACACGAGCACGATGGCCGGAATGACGAATGGGAGCAGGGTGATGAACTCCACCACCGGGCGAAGCTTGGGCAGCTTGAGGGTCACCCAGTAGGCGGTCGGCACGATGATCAGCAGGCTGAGGAGGATGGCGGCGACGGCGTTGGCAACGGACTCGGTGAACGACGGCCAGAAGTTGGAATCGGCGAACAGCCGCCGATATGCCTCGAAGCCGAGAACGTCCTTCTCCGCTCGGAGAGACCAGTAGAAGGTGGCACCGAGGGGGACGAGGAAATAGAGCGCACCGAGGAGCAAGATCAGCCAGGCCCAGAACCGACTCCGCTTCTGGGGTGGCTGGGTGACCTCGGTCTCGGGGACAGTCGGGAGCGAGCGAATTGGTGCGGCTGTCATCCCAGCCACCTCTCCGAGCGACGCTGGAGGACCGAATAGAGCACGATGGAGAGGGCCATGATCAAGACCATCCCCATGGCCACCGCGTACCCCAGCCCGGGATTGTTGAGAACATCGCCCGAGATTTGCTGCCCGATCAGCAGCGTGGCCAGGTTGAGCAGCCCACCGGTCAAGGCGTAGGCGGTGGCGTGGGCCCCGAAGGCGTTGCCGAAGAGGAGGATCATCGTCCCGAGGATCGAAGGAAGAAGGATGGGCAAGGCGACGCGCCGCCAGTATTGGCGCGGGGTCGCTCCGAGATTCTCGGCGGCTTCCCGCCAGTCCTGCTTCAGCCCGTCGAGGGCAGGCAGGAGGACGAGGATCATCAGCGGGATTTGGAAGAAGAGATAGACGATGGTCAGCCCCCAATACGAGTACAGGGTGAAGCCGGCGTCGTAGATGTTTGCTCCCATCGCCTCGAACAGGGCCGTGACCGCGCCGACGCGACCAAGGGTGAAGATGAAGGCGGCTGCCAGCGGGACCCCTGCGAAGTTGGATGCCACACCCGAAAAGGTGGTCAGACCCGACCGAAACGGGCGAGGGAGGTTGCCCATCGACACCGCCCAGGCGAGGAGGAAACCGAAGAGGCCACCGATGATCGCTGTGGTGAGGCTGATCCGGATCGAGAGCCCATAAGACTCGAGGACCCTCGGGTTGGTGAGGGCACGGTAGTTGTCGAGGGTCAATCCCCCGTCCGGCGCTTCGAGACTGCGATAAGCCAGGACCACCGTCGGCCCGATCAGGAACAACCCGGAGAAGATGAAGAAGGGGAGGACCCCGAGCCAGCGCCCGAATTGGAACCGTGGGGGGGGGGGGGGGG
>JALDXM010000290.1:0-3584 GCA_032155085.1 Actinomycetota bacterium
GGACGCGTGTTCCAGTAGATGTACACCGACAGCGCGATCAGGGCCGATGCCACCCCGCGCCCGCGCCACGGGCGCCGCACTCCGAGGCTGTGCACCCACCCGTCCCTTCTCCCCGTGACTGTCTCGTCTTCGGGGAAGGCCCCGTTTCGGCACAGCCCGATCACCTCGCCGTCGACGAGGGCGAGATAGGAGAGGTCGACCCGGCTGATATGGGAATCGAGGCGGTGACGGAACACCTCCTCGCTCTGGGGGACAGGGCTCCAGTGATCGGCGAAGGCTTCGTTCTGGGTTTGCCTGGCGGGTTCGTCGAGGCTGCGGTCCCAGGGGATGATTTCGACTCCGTCGGGGATCGCTATCGGTAGAGGTTCGTCCAGTGCGCGGATCATCTCCTGGAAATAGCGCACCGGGCTCATCCCGAAACGCCGATAGAGGTGCTGGCCGTCCTCCACCCAGTCGAAGTCGTAGGCGCGCAGATACCACGGGAGCGAGGGGTCCCGCTCGGCCAGCCGTTGTTGTCCCCTTTCGATCTGCCATCCGAGCAGATCCCTTCCGATGCCCTGGCCCCGCCAGTCGGGATCCACGCGTCCGTCCAGGAACGCACGTTCCTCTGCGACGCCGCTGGGACGGTGCATCACGACCCCGTAGGCGACCATACGACCGTCTAGCCAGTATCCCCTGCTGTCATGGTCGAGATGGAGGCCCGGCTCGGAGAGTTCCTCGGTGAGATGGGCCGGGGTCGTCATGACGGGCAGGTCCCAGTGCCGCTCGTAGCGGTTGGCCACGGCGGCTGCCTCAGAGGCGTCGTCGATGGTGAGCGGCCGGATCTGCATACGGGCAACGTAGTACCCAGCGTGGTGACTGATCCCGAGATCAGTCGGCGAGGACTGCGTCGACGAGGGCGGGGAGCACGTCCCCGATGGCGGCCTCGAGCTTGGCCACCGCCACGCTGTCGGCTTCGGTTGCTCCCTGGTTGACGATCACGATGGGCAGCGCGAGGTGGGCTGCGCGCATGACGATGTCGGCCGCCGGCCACACCGCGACGGTTGAGCCGACAACGAGGACGGCGTCAGCATTGGACAGGAACAGGACGGCCTTTTGCATCTCCCGCTCGGGAAGGAGCTCGCCGAACATCACGGTTGCGGTCTTGACGATGCCGCCACAGTCAGGACACTTGGGATCGAGCTGCCCGTCCTCGACCCAGCGCAGGACCGTCTCGGTCTCCCAACTCTGATCACACCCTGTGCATCGGGTGGTCCTGACATTGCCGTGGAGCTCGGCTACCTCGTCCTCGTGGAAACCTGAGGTGTGATGCAACCCGTCGACGTTCTGGGTCACGACCCCCGCCAGACGTTCCGCGTCGGCGAGACGTTTGATCGCCTCATGCCCGGCGTTGGGTCTGACCGTTGAACGGGCGCCCCACAGCTCCCCATCGACGTGCATCCTCCAGCCTCTCTCCCGGAGCTCCGGGTTGGCCAGATACCTGTCGATGTGGAAGTCGTCGGGGTCGACCGTGTTCCACAACCCATTCGGGCCGCGGAAGTCGGGGATGCCCGACTCGGTGGAGATCCCGGCACCGGTGAAGACGAGGATCGAACGGGCAGGGCGCAATGCGGCGATGGCCATGTCGAGGTCGGCGTTCGATCCGGGCACGGCGGGATTATCCGACACAGGCAGCCGTTCCTCAATCCGATATCCGGGAGCGGGAATGTGATGCCGGGCATAGGATGCGTCGATGACCCGTTCCGATGTCCAGGACTGGCTCGACCGTTACATCGAGGCCTGGGCGAAGAACGACCCCGATCTGGTGCTGGCACTCTTCACCGATGACGCGGTCTACAAGTTCCGACCGTACGGCGGCGACGGGCGGGTGGCCGAGGGGGCCGAGGAGATCGTCACGAGCTGGATCGACTTCGACGAGGATCCTTCGGATTGGGCGGCGGCGTACGAGCCCTTCGCAGTGGATGGCGACCGGGCGGTTGCGGTCGGGACGAGCCGCTACTTCGAGGCGGGAGAGGACGGGGACGAGGTTTATCACAACTGCTTCCTGCTTCGCTTCGAGAACGGTCGTTGTGCCGAGTTCACCGAGTACTGGATGCTCGAGCCCTCCGGCAACGGAGCCTGATGTCCGACCCGCAGTCGGATGCGGTGAGCCTGGGGTGGGATCCGGCCGACGGCCTCGGCTCCCTCAAACCGCCGCTTTTTCACACTTCGACCTTCGTTTTCGAGTCGGCGGAGGCTGCTGAGCGGCTGTTCGCGATCGTCTATGGCGGGGAGGAGCCGGGGCCCGACGAGGACGTCGGATTCATCTACACACGGATGGACCACCCCAATCTGGTGATGACCGAGGCCAAGCTGGCCTCCTGGGACGGAGCGGATGCTGCGCAGCTCTTCTCGAGCGGCACATCGGCCATCTTCACCACCTTCCTGACCCATCTCGGGCCCGGTGATCTGATCCTCCATGGAGCCCCGCTGTACGGCGGGACCAACACCCTCCTCCAGAAGGTGCTGGTGCCGCTCGGGTTCGAAGTCGGGTCCTTTGGGCCCGAGGCTTCGCAAGACGAGATCGCCGGGCTGATCGGGGAGCGCCGGCTGGGGGCTCTGTATCTGGAGACGCCGGCCAATCCGAGCAACGAAGTCTTCGACATCGCTCTTGCGTCCAGGGTCGCCCGCGGCGCTGCGACCCGGGAGCACCGACCTCTGGTCATCGTGGACAACACGTTTCTCGGTCCGTACGCCCAGCGGCCTCTCGATCATGGGGCGGACCTGGTGGTGTACTCCGCCACCAAGTTCTTCGGGGGCCACGACGATGTCACCGCCGGGGTGGTGACCGGGCCGGCCGAGCTGATCGAGCCGATGAAGACGATGCGATATCGCATCGGCACTACTGCCGATCCCCATGCCGCCTGGCTGGTCGGACGCAGCCTCGAGACCTACGCGTTGAGGATGGAGCGGCAGACGGCCAACGCCCATCAGGTTTCTGAGTTCTTGCAGGGCCATCCGAAAGTGGAACGGGTGCGTTATCTCGGCGCGGTCGACCAGGACGATCGCGTTGCCGAGCTGGCCAAGCGCCAGTGGTCGTCGGGAGGGTCGATGATCTGCTTCGACGTCGCAGGGGGGAAGGAGGCGGCGTTCCGCTTCCTCGACGGGATGCAGCTGGTGGCGAACGCCACGTCGCTGGGTGGGACGAAGACGATCGCTTGTCACCCGTGGACCACGACCCACTCGAATGTCCCTGTGGAATCGCGTCTTCGCATGGGAATCAACGAGTCCATGATCCGGCTCTCAGTTGGTGTCGAGGCGCCCGAGGACATAATCGCTGACTTCGAGGGCGCCTTGGGCCGGATTCAATAGATAGATGGGTCGAACAGCCCATTCACGCGGGTGGGTTGCGTCGGAATAATCACCGTCAGACGCGCTTGGGAGACGTGAGCAGGGAGAGGATGAGTAACGGGCCACTCGTACTCGGGGGTCAGCTATGACCGTCTCCCAACCGCGCCAACCACTTGACGAGCCAGAAATGCCTTCTTCTGCCGCCGCGGGCGGTCAGAAGTAGCGGGTGCTCCTACCCAACGGAGCCCGGGGGG
>JALDXM010000291.1:0-3576 GCA_032155085.1 Actinomycetota bacterium
GGGGAGATAGTTGAGTGGTCGACCACGAGGGCGCCACTTTCGAGCCCGTTGATCACCCCGTTCTCACCGAACACGACCTCCTCGACATCGGGGGTGTCGGAGACACAGACGAAGACGATGTCGCTCGCCTTGCCCAGCTCGACAGGGCTTGGCGCGACATCACAGACCAGATCCACCGATTTCTCAGGAGTTCGGTTCCACACGGTGAGGTTGTTTCCGGCCATCAGCAGGTTGAGGGCCATCCCGTGGCCCATGGTGCCGAGGCCGATGAATCCGAGCCGTGACATGGCGGCGGACTCTAGGGGTGTGCTAGACCCCGACCCATGCCCCACGATCGTCTGGATCCGATCCTCGCCAATGAGGTCGAGTTACTGCGTCATACCGGCACAGCCAAAGGCGCCGAGGCCGTGATCGCCGGTGTCGAGCCCCCCAGAGGCGGGCTGGGGCCCCGATATCTCCTCGAGGGAATCGACCAGCGGTTCATCAGGATGAATTCGAACGGATACCTGGGGCTGGCCCGTCACCCCGCGGTGGTCGAAGCAGAGGAAGCCGCCTCCAAAGAGTTCGGAGCAGGGCCGGGCGCGGTCCGGTTCATATCGGGCACGTACCGGGCCCATGTCGAGCTGGAAGGGCAACTGGCCTCATTCCATGGACGGCCCGCCTCGGTCATCTTCTCTTCCGCCTATGCCGCCGTCGTGTCCACTCTCACGGCGTTGATCACCCCGGACACGGTGGTGCTCAGTGACGAGCTCAACCACAACTGCATAATCAACGCCCTGCGCATGGCCCGGCCGGCGGCCCGGGAGGTCTACCCACACCTCGACTATCCCGCCCTGGACGCGCTTCTCGCCGCGGCCGTCGGGAAGGGGCGGCGGGCCATCGTCGTGACGGATGGGGTGTTCTCCATGCGCGGCGACTACGCCGATCTGGCGACACTCATGGATCTGGCCCGGGCTCACAACGATGATTTCGAGGAAGGGTTGCTCCTGGTCGTGGATGACTCCCATGGGGTGGGCGCCTTTGGAGAGACCGGTCGGGGCACCGAGGAAGTGACCTCGTCCGGCCCGGCCGACATCCTCATTGGCACCCTGGGCAAAGCGATCGGCGTCAATGGCGGCTATGTGGTCGGCAGTCAGGCACTGGGCGACTTCCTCAGGGAGAAAGCTCCGATGTACATCTACTCCAACCCGATCACGGTGGGTGAGGCGGCAGCCGCTGCGGCAGCGATTTCGGTCATCGACTCCGAGGAGGGGAAGTCGATGCTGTCTCATCTCGCCGCCATGACATCCAAATTCGAATCGGGTCTCGTTGATCTGGGCCTTGAGACGATCCCGGGTCCCCACCCGGTGGTCCCGCTGATGGTTCGTGACACCGAACGCACGGCCACGCTGGTCAGTCATCTCTACGACAACGGTGTCCTGGCTACCGGGCTCAACCATCCGGTCGTGCCCAAGGGCGACGAGGAGATCCGGTTTCAGGTCAACGCCGACCACACCGAGGCCGACATCGACGAAGTGCTTTCGGTGCTGGCTCGCTAGCCGTCAGCCAGCCGAGTCGGAGAGTCTGCGTCGGTCGGCTCCGTGCTTGGCCAGTGTCTTCCCCCCAAGCGAGGTCGTGTCGCGGACGAGACCGAGCAGGATGTGCTCGGGGCCGATCATCCCAGCTTGCCTTCGGAAGGCCTCCCGCAACGACAACTCGAGAACTTTCTTGGCGTCAGGGGCCCACGGCAGATGCTCAGGCATATCCTCCTGGCCCGGTCCCAGCGCTTCGATGATGTCGGCCCGAATCACCTCGGTCGGGACGCCGATGCTCCGGAGAAGGCACGCGGCCCTCCCGTCGTCGTCCGCAAGGAGAGCCAGAACGATGTGACCCGTGTTGACCTGGCCATGGCGACCATCTCGAGCGAGCTCCATTGCCTCGACCACGACAGCTCGGGCCTCATCATCGAATCGTGTGAACAAGGCTTTGCTATCACCCGGCACACGCCGCGAGACGAACCGCTTCTGGACCGCCTGTTTCGACACCCCCAGAGCAGAACCGATTTCCGTCCACGAGGCCCCGGCCTGGCGCGCCTCATCCACGAAGTGCCCGACGAGCTGATCGCCGAGCACAGTCAACTGCTCCGCCTGGATCACCGATCGGGCGAGTCGCTCGAGAGCCGAGGCGTCCGGCGTGTCGCCGATCACTTGGTCGACGAGTTGTTCGACACGATATGCGGGATTCATTCGTCAACCTTAGGTTGACCGTCTGAGAAGCGTCAACCCTGGGTTGACGTGACCTCGGTCACGACCACCAGGACCGCACCAGCGTCCACCTGGTCGCCGGGGGCGCAGTCAACTTCCAACACGGTGCCGCCATGTGGTGCCCGGATGGTGTGTTCCATCTTCATCGCTTCCAACACGAGCAGGACCTGGCCGGCAACCACCTCCTGGCCGGGCTCGATCTCGACCCTGACCACCCGGCCCGGCATCGGGGCGTGGAGGGAACCGGGGGACTCGTTGAGGCTGGAGATCGGGAAGCGTGGAATCACCTCCAAACGCACCGGGCCCAGGTCGGAGTCGACGTGACGCACGTCGTCGTATCGGGCGATCTCGAATCGCTCCTCGAGGCCGTTGTGGACGAGCTCGACGACGTGCGGGCCGACGGTCGTCAGCTCGACCGGGCCGAGCCCCTCGATCTGTGGATCACCGACAAGCGAATAACGGATGGCATGTTCGCCGTGCTCTCCCCGATAGCTCCGCTCCTGGAAGGGCTCGGGCCGGTTGCGCCAGCCCGATGGGATAGAGGTCAGGACCCGCCTCCGCGAGCGTTCGTGGGCCTGGTCGGCGAGCGCAACGGCCACTGCCGACAGATGCTCACCCTCCTCGCCCACCAGAGGCCGGCCAAGGTCGGCCGGATCATGACGTTCGAGAAAATGCGTGTCGATCTGCCCGGTTCGGAACTCCGGGTGATCGAGGATTCGCACCAGCAGATCGCGGTTGGTCACAGGGCCATGGATCTTCGCCTCGTGGAGGGCACGCGCCAGCTTGTCGGCTGCCTCGTCACGGGTTGGCCCGTGCGCGATCACTTTGGCCAGCACCGGGTCGTAGAACATGGACACCGAAGAGCCCGCCTCTACCCCGCTATCGACCCGAAGTCCGGGGAGCTCGGGGAACGATAAAGCGTGGACCACCCCGGTCACGGGGAGGAAGTCGTGACGCGGGTCCTCTGCGTACAGACGCGCCTCGATGGCGTGGCCCGAGATCGTTGGTTCTATCTCGATTGCTGCTCCGTCGGCGGTCTCGATCTGGAGCCGAACCAGGTCGAGGCCGGTGACCATCTCGGTGACTGGGTGCTCCACTTGGAGCCTGGTATTCATCTCCAGGAAGAAGAACTCGTCACCCTGGAGGAGAAGCTCGACCGTCCCGGCTCCCACATATCCCACGGCGCTCGCAGCAGCCACCGCGGTCCGGCCCAGCCTCTTCCGCAGCTCGGCGTCGACCACGGGCGAGGGGGCTTCCTCGATGATCTTCTGATGACGGCGCTGGATGGAGCACTCCCGCTCGAATACCGAGATGACACGGCCGTGGGTGTCGC
>JALDXM010000292.1:0-3570 GCA_032155085.1 Actinomycetota bacterium
TCCTCCCCGTGTCCTCATCGGGGCACCTTGTCATCATCCCTGCCTTCCTCACCGAGATGGGCTTCGACGTGCCCGTGCCATCGCTGGCAGTTTCAACTGTCATCCATCTCGGCACGCTGGCCGCGGTGCTGATCTATTACCGGCGGGAGGTGATGGCTGTGCTCCAATTCCGCACCAACCCGGAAGGACGGAAGCTGGCCCTCCTCGTCGGGATCGGCACCATTCCGGCCCTCATCGGATTGCCGCTGGCCGATGAGATCGAGGGCATGCAAGCCTCCGTAGCCGCGGTGGGGTGGCAGATCATCGCGACCGGCGTGATCCTCGTGATCGGGCAACGTGTCGCCACCGGGGCTAGAAGGCTGATGGAGGGCCGGATTCCGGACGCGGTGGTGGTGGGGGTGGCCCAGGCGTTCGCCCTGATCCCCGGGATCTCACGATCCGGCGTCACCATCGCCGCCGGCAACCTGCGGAAGTTCAACCCGGTCGAGGCCGCCCGCTTTTCCTTCCTGCTCGGCATTCCGGCGATCGCCGGGGCCGGATTCAGCCAGCTGTTCGCGCTCCCCGCTCAAGGCGGGTTCACGGCCGAGCTGGCGGTGGCCATGGTGGTGGCCGGTGTCTCGGGATACCTGGCAATCGCCTTCATGATGAAGTCGATCAACCGGATCGGGCTCTACCCGTTCGCCATCTACTGCTTCGCCATCGGCCTAGCGACAGTGATCTTCTTCTAGGTCTGTAGCCTCGGCGCTGATGACCCACCCCCTTATTCAGGAGTCCATGGACAAGCGGCAGCATGTCCGTGACCTCCTCGCCCAGACCCCCGACGACTACGCCGCTGTCCGCGAGCTATGGAAAGCCCATTCCCTCGCTGAAGACGCACGGGACATCGCGGGGTTGATGGCCACCCTCACCGATGACTGCGTCTACGAACTTGTGCAGACCGGGCATCGATGGGAGGGCAAAGACGGAGCTACCCGTTTCTATCTCGAGTTGCTGTCGGCGTTCCCCGACATCGACTTCGCCCTCACCAGCATCGTGGTCGGCCCGCAGGGAGTGTGTGAAGAGGCCGTCGTCAACGGGACATTCACCAACGCATGGCTGGGCATGGAGCCGAGTGGTGAGAAGTTGGTCTGGCGAAACGTGATCTTCTTCCCCTGGAATCCCGATGCCCAGCTCTTCACGGGCGAACGGGTCTACTCGTTCTTCCCGGACCTTCCTGCGGGGAACCTGCCCAAGGGGATCTAAAGGACGGCGTCGAGCCCCAGATGCACTCCTGGGGCAAGCTCCCTGACCTTGCGGATGGCTGTGAGAGCCCCGTTGGCGAAGGACTGATAGCTGGTCGACAAGTGCTCGATGGAGAGCACCTCGCCGGCGTTGGACAAGACCACTTCCTGCTGGGAGATGAGCCCGGGCAGACGGACAGCGTGGACCCTCACCCCCTCCACGTCGGCGCCGCGGGCCCCCCCGACCAGCTCGGCCGATCCCTGGGCTGACGACCCGCCACCCGATGCCACCCCCATCGCCGTGGCGAGGGCCGTGCCCGAGGGCGCGTCCGGTTTGGTCGAGTGATGGCGCTCGATGATCTCCACCGACTCGAAGTGTGAAGCCGCCTCGGCCGCATATCTCATCATCAGAACCGCCCCGATCGAGAAGTTGGGGACGACGAGCACGGGCGGACCTTCGTTTCCCCAGGTCTGACCAAGCAGATCCAGTCGCTCCGGGGTGAAGCCTGAGGTTCCCACCACAGTCGCCAGCCCCGCCGACCTCCAGACGCTCAGGTTGTCGAACACGACGTCGGGATGCGCCGTCTCGACCATCACGTCGGCCTCGATCTCATCGGCGGCACCCGACACCTGCAGCCCATGCAGCTCGGATCCGGCCCGGTTCGGGTTGTAGAGACCGCTCAGCTCGAGATCGTCGGTGGTGACCACCGCTTCGGCGATAGGTGTGGCCAGTTTTCCCCCAGCCCCGGAGATGGCGACTCTGATCATCGCCTCACGTTAGAGCCGTGTCCTGTGCACATTCCCACCGCCAGGGTGGGCGGTTGCACACGGGAAGCGGGTGAACGAGGCCGTGTGCAGATTCCCACCGCCAGGGTGGGCAGTTGCACACGGGATGGGTCAGCCCAGGGCCTCGGTCAGCGACTCGTCGAATACCTCCAGCGTCTTGGCCACGTCCTCATCGGTGTGGGCGGCGCACACGAACCAGGGCTCGAGCGCATCGGGGCACGGCATGACGCCACGCTCGATCATCTTGAAGAGAACCGCTTCGTAGAGGTGCTCATCGTGCTTCGAGGTGTGCCTGAACTCGTCGATCACGCCTTCACCGAAGAACAGCGAGAACATCGCGGGGTGGCCGGTCGCCCTGCCCTCGACGCCCTTGTCTGCCATGACCTTCTCCAGACCCTCCATCAGGCTGCGCCCGACCTTCTCGATGCGAGCATGGGGCTCACCGGTGCTCAACTTGTCGATGGTGGCCGAGGCTGCTGCAGCGGCGATCCCGTTTCCTGAGTAGGTACCGGCTTGGGCGATGCCCGAAGACCTCCACCCGTCGGCGACGGCATCGGTCATCGCGATTGCGGCCACCGGGTAGCCGTTGCCCATCGCCTTGGCATAGGTGCCGATGTCGGGCCTGACCCCGAAGCACTCGCATGCGCCCCCTACCGCCACCCGGAAGCCAGTTTTCACCTCGTCGAAGATGAGGAGCGAGCCGTTCTCGTCGCAGAGACGCCGAAGCCCTTCGAGGAAACCGGGCAGCGGCATGATCCCGAAGGCGTTGCCCAGCATCGGCTCGACGATGACCGCGGCGATGCGGTGCCCCTCGTCTCGGAACGCCCTCTCCGCCAGCTCGAGGTCGTTGAAGGGCAGAGTTCGGACCAAGGCCCGGATTGGCTCGGGGATACCGGAGCTCGACTGGAGAGCGATCGGCCGGAATCGCGAGCCAAGGCCCTCCACCGGTACCCCGGCGGTGGAGAACAGCACGTAGTCGTGCATCCCGTGGTACTGGCCCTCGAACTTGATGACGACGTCACGGCCGGTGAGGCCACGGGCCAGCCTGATGGCGTGCATGGTGGCCTCGGTGCCGGTGTTGGTGAAGCGCATCGCATCGGGCCAATCCAGGGCGGCCATCACCTTCTCGGCGGCCTCGACCTCGCGGCGCTGGGTCATGGCGAAGCTGGTGGCCTGGCCAACGGTCTCGGCGACCGCCTGCCAGACGTCGGGGTCACCATGGCCCAGGATCACGGGGCCGACCCCACACTGGTAGTCGATGTAGTGCTTGCCGTCCAT
Organism: Actinomycetota bacterium; assembly: GCA_032155085.1. GTDB lineage: Bacteria > Actinomycetota > Acidimicrobiia > Spongiisociales > ZC4RG35 > JARDZU01. The sequence continues at coordinate 3,285 of JALDXM010000292.1, forward strand.
GTCGGGGTGGTCGATCACGAGCGTGTCGTCGGGCCCCCAATACCTGAACTGGCTCGAGACCCCGTTCACCAGGACCCTGCTGGCCCTCTCGTACCACTCTCTGGTCTGTTTTCCCTGGAGGCTCATGAGGCGATGGTACTGAACCGCTGTTCAGTCGGCCGGGGCCATGATTACCGTGCGGCCATGGCGACCGATCTGAAGCTCTTCATCGCCGGGGAGTGGACCGAGGGCACCGGCGACGCCCACTTCGAGGTGAAATCCCCGTCCACGGGCGAGCCCCTCTACA
>JALDXM010000293.1:0-3567 GCA_032155085.1 Actinomycetota bacterium
CCTGGACCAGCCCCCTCGGCCACACCTACACCAAAGGACCCGACCCACCCTGACCGAATGCAGCCGAGATTCCTAGGGCACCTTCATCAAGACTTTGAGTGACGATGGATCGTGGACGAGCTCGAATGCCTTCTCCGCATCCTCGAGGCCCAGCTGATGGGTGACGATCGGCTCCAGGCTGAGTGAACCGGCGGCGGCCAAGGCCACCCCGTCGGCGTAATCGCCGACCACGGCCGCACGAGGGTTGTGGAGGGTCAGCTCCTTGTGATAGAGCTGGTAGTAGGGGAGACCGGCATCACCGCTCGTGATGGTCCCGTAGACCAACACCTCCCCGCCGGTCCCACACATCTCGATCGCCTCGGCCAGGGTGGCCTCGGTTCCGACCGCCTCGACGACCAGATCCGGGCCACGGCCGCCGGTGACTTCATCCAGCATCCAACTGGCGTCCTCCGGTGCCGCGGTGAAATGGGTGCCCGAGGCGGCCGCCAACTCCCGCTTCCACTCCGACCGGGTGATCCCGATCACGGTCATCCCACGTAGACGTAACAACTGGGTGATGAGCTGGCCGGCGACACCCAGACCGATGACAGCGGCGACACGGCCGGGGAATGAGTCGATGGTCTTCACCGCGTGGACACAGGTGCCCAGCACCTGGAGGACGCCCGAGGCCTTCTCGGAGATCGCAGAGGGCACCTCGACCAGCCGGTTGGCCGGCACGGTGATGTACTCGGTGAACACCCCGTCGACGTCACGGCCGAGCAGCCCACCGCCGGTGCAGATGTTGAACCTGCCCGCCCGGCACAGATGACACAATCCGCATGCCACCCCCGGGTCGACGAGGACTCTGGTGCCGACGGGATAGGAGCCTTCCGTGCTCTCCACGACGTCTCCGACCATCTCGTGGCCCATGATCCTGGGGTATTCGACCGGGATCTTCCCGGCCAGGATCTTGACGTCGGTCCCGCAGATCCCGACCTGACCCGATCTCACCAGCACTGAGCCCTCCGCGAGGGGCTCTTGCACATCGGTTATCTCGATCGATCCCGGGGAAACGACGCGTACAGCTCTCAACAGGCTCCTCCGAGGGCTCTCGATGATGTTAGGTACATGCAGACACCCCCCTCCTGGGGCTGGCTTTGTAACCTGAGCGCCCATGGACCAGATGCCGGACCTCAGGATCTCGAGCAACGAAGAGGGTTTCGGGACCAGCAGGCAGACTGCGCACGAGTTCGTGCGCAGTGTCCTGCGGCGGGCAATCCTCAATGGCGAGCTGGCCAGCGGAAGCCGCCTGGTCCAGGCCGAGCTGGCCGCCATGCTCGACGTGAGCACCACACCTGTCCGGGAAGCGCTCCGTGACCTCGCTACCGAGGGCCTCGTCCAGTTCGACCCCCACCGCGGTGCGATCGTCTCCGAGCTGAGCACGGAGGACGTCCACGACATCTACGAGATCCGACGCGTCCTCGAGCCTCTGGCGATGCGACAGGCTGTCCCGAAAATCGGCGACGCGCTTCTCGCTCGTCTCCACAAGCTGCATCAGGCCATGCTCGATGAGCCTCACTCGGTCGACTGGGTCGACAGGAACCGCGTCTTTCACATGGCCGTGTACGAGACCGGCGCCTCTCCCCGGCTGGCGGCGATCATCCGCAACCTCCAGGACGCCTCGGTCATGTACATCGGCGCCTCGCTCAAGACCAAGCCTGGTCTCCGCGAGGAGGCCAATCACGGGCACGCCGCCATCCTCGAAGCCCTGGAGAATCGTGACGTCGAGGCGGCGGTCAAGGCGATGGACGAGCACCTCCGCACTTCGATCGACGCCTTCGACGAAGGCACCGACGAAGGCTGAAGCGAGGCTCACACCACCTCCTGAGGGTCGAGGACTTCAGCAGGCTCCTCCTTGGCGGCCCGATCTGAGAGCAGGTTCACCGCCACACCGGTGATGACCAGGATCAGTCCGAGAACGAGTGATGTGGTGACGTCTTCATTCAGGACGATGGCCGATGACACCACCCCCACCACCGGGACCGCCATGAGGGTCAGGTTGGTCGACACCGCCGAGAGGTTGCGCAGGATCACGATCTGAACCCAGAAGGCAATGCCCGTGGCGATCAGCCCCTGATAGAGCACCACCCACACCAACTGCGGGGTCCAGTCGATCACCGGCGGCCCCTCGACTGCGAACCCGAGGCCGACCAGGATCAACGTTGCGGCCATCAACTGCCATGGCATCGAGTCGAGCGGGGCGATGCTCCAGCGGTGGCCCCTGATATGGACCGCGGTGGCCGCGTTGGTGATGGCGGCCAGGATCAGAAGCGCGTGCCCGACGGCGACGCCGGTGTCGCTCCAGTCGAACCCCCAAGGCTCGAACAGGGCGAGGACGCCGGCGAGACCGAGCGAGAGCCCGAACCATCTCGCCGGAGTCATGCGCTCTCCGAGGAAGATGGCGGCGATCGGCACCGTCCAGAGACTGCTTGTCCATACAACAACCGACGACCGGCCGGCCGGGACCAGTTCGAGGGCTGAGAAAACGAGGACGGTGACCGCGGCGAGCCGGAAAAACGCCATCGACCCGACGATGGGAAGATCCTGTCGTGGCGGCGGCACCAGTGTTCCCCGGGCCAGGGCGACGGTGACCATGAGCACCGTGGCCGTGCCGATGCGCAGGGCGCCCATCCAGATCGGTGCGACCGACTTCACCCCGGTCGCCATGACCGGCCAGTTGAGGCCGAGGATCAGCACCACCAGTGCGAGGAGGGCGTAGATCACGGGGCGGGACAACTTCACGCGGCTGCCCTCCCGCCAAAGGCCGTTATCGTCGCCCGTCCCTCATGACCACGATCGACATCCACTGCCATCTGGCCACCCCGTCCAGCCGTCCTCTCGTCGAGGAGTTCCGTCGCCCTGAGTTCGAGCCTTACGACCTGTACATGGGGCAGGACTCCAAGGACCAGAACCAGGTCATGTACCCGACGATCGTCGACCAACTCACCAATCCCGGGGCCCGCATCGAGCACATGGATCGGATGGGGGTCGACCTCCAGGGGTTGGCCACCTTCGTCTCGGAGTACCACTATTGGGCGCCGGCCGAGGTTGCGGCCGAGTCGGCCCGGATCCAGAACGACAACCTCGCCCAAGTCGTGGCCAACAATCCGGAGCGGTTCGCCGCCTTCGGAGCCACGGTGCCCCTTCAGGACATCGACCTCGCCATCGCCGAGATGGACCGGGCCGTCGACGACCTGGGGTTCAAGGCCCTCCAGATCGGGGGGACCATCCACGGGCGGAACCTGGACGAGCCTGATTTCAGGCCGTTCTGGGCGGCGGTCGAGGCCAAGGGAATCCCCGTGATCATCCACCCCAGCGGATACCCGGAGGGCCAGCGGTTCGGCAGCTACTTCCTCACCAATTGCATCGGCAACCCTCTGGAGACGATGGTCGCCGCCACCCGGATGATCTTCAGTGGCCTGTTCGAGGAGCACCCAGCGATCAAGCTGGTCCTGCTCCATGGCGGCGGGTATCTGCCCTTCTACTGCTCCCGGGCCCACCACACCTGGAGGTTCGTCCCGAGACGAG
>JALDXM010000294.1:0-3556 GCA_032155085.1 Actinomycetota bacterium
TGGCGGTCGGCGCCGAACTCCTCGACTGCCTCGAGGATCCCGGTCTCGACATCCTCAGCCTCTCTCACCTCGGTTTCGGCGTTCTGGCCCATACGGGTGGCGACGATCTCGAACTCGGCGGTGACGTCGAGGGCGATGTTGGGCCGCATGCCGGAGAGACGTGACGGGGTCACGACATGTACCCCGGTCACTACGGCGTCTGATCCGGCAATAGCGAATGCGAGGTCAGCAGCATTCTTTGAGCTCGTGCTGGCGTTGGCAGGGACCAGGATCCGGTTGGGGACCCAGCCATCGGGCACGTTCTCGCCTTTCACGACCAGTGTGGGTGTCTTGGACAGCTTGATCAGGTCGTCGATGATCGGACCGAACATGGCGTCACCGGACCCGCTCATTGTCGGTGTGCCAATCACCAGTAGGTCGTACCCACCCTCTGCCTCGTGGAGGATTGCCCCTACCGGGTCCTCATTGGACACGATCCGGGTGGTCGTGCCCTTGTCCCGAAAGACGCTGCGCAGCGACGTCAGATAGGCGCCCGCCAATACGCGGTCCTGCTCCCCGGCAACTGCGAGGAGAGTGGTGGAGATCTCGTTGGTCTCTCCGAGCCGCGCTACGAGGACCGCCTGAATGGTCTGCGTCCCCACCTGACCGATTCGGGGACGCACCGGGACGAGCACCCGCCTCAAGCCGGCCACGAAGCTTCCTTTGAGAACTTCCTCCCGGGCCAGTCTCATCTCCTCCTCAGCGCCGGGTGTGACTCTCGCCAGGCAGTAACGCAGGCCGGCCGGCGCCGCCACCGAGGTGACCACCGCCATGAGCACGATGATCGAAAACATCTCAGTGGTGAGGATCCCCAGCGACAGCCCGATGGTGGCGATGATGATTTCAACCGCCCCACGTGCGTTGAGACCGGCCCCGTACGCCAAGGCGGACCAGTGGTCCTGGCCTGAGATATACCTGGCGCCGACATAGGCGCCGGCCACCTTGCCGACCGTTGCCACGATGATCACTAGAAGAGCGAGAAACAAGAGGCCTGGCTCGAGGATCGCCCCGATGTCCACCTTCAGTCCGGCGACGGCAAAGAAGATCGGGGCGAACACCGCCAGCGCCATGCTCTCGAGTTTTTGGATGACGTCGGTGGGAAGGCGGGGCAGACGCCCGAACAGGATTCCTATGGCGAAGGCCCCGATCACTGGCTCGAGATGGAGGGCCTGGCTGAGGGCACCCCAGCCAAAGGCGAGCACTATGACGAGGGTGAGAATTACATCACGCCCTCGGAACCGATCCTGTATCAGCCCCAGTCCCCGGTCCACCAGGAATCTCCCAACCGTGACGGTCGCCAGGAGGAAGATGACCACCATCAGCACGGTCTGCAGCACCGTGCCTGCGGTGATGGCCTCGGCGCTGGCCAGGGCGGTGACGAGTCCGAGCATTGTCCAGCCGGTTATGTCGTCGATCATCCCTGCGGCCAGGACCGTCTGGCCGAATTCCCGCCGCATCAGATCTAGGTCCATCAGGATCTTGGCCAAGACCGGGATGGCTGATATCGACAGTGCGGTCGCCAAGAAGAGGGCAAAGACGGTCCTGTCGGACGGATCGACCAGCAGGTCGTCAGGAATGCTGAAGCCGAGAAGGAGCCCTGTTACGAATGGGACGACCAACCCGCCCACCGCCACGCCGAGCGCCACGCCGATGCGGCGTCGGATCAGAGCCAGGTCTGTCTCCAGGCCCGTGACCACCAGGAGGAGCATCACGCCGATGAGGGCGACGACTTCGAGCATGTTGCCCTGAACCTCGGTCTGCGGCAGGACCCACTGCTCGACCCAGGGAAACAACCCGGCGAGAAGCGAAGGACCGAGGATGACACCGGCCAAGATCTCGCCGACCACCGCAGGTTGACCCAGACGCTGCGAGACGCCGCCGAGGAACCGGGCCGCGGCCAACAAGACCGCGATCTGGATCACGAGTTGCAACACCTCGGCATGGGAGGCGGCGCTGAACGTCTCCAATGGGTGGCCTTCTCTCTTCCTCTGTCGCCTTGGGGGTTAGCTGACGGGCTCGGGCTGGAAGTTCGCCCTACCCGACCACCGTGGCCGGGATTCGCCCCGGGAAGTATTGGTTCCCCCCACCCGTCTCGGGCGGGTTCGGCGGTAGGCGAGGCAATCTAGCCGGGGGTGACCGTTATCCACTGGACTGGGTCGAAAGGACTAGTTCCGACGGCACCCGGGAGAATGGGCCATGCGGCCCATGCCCAAATCGGGCGGAATTGTGGATTATCCACAGGTAAGGCGAGCGGACTCTCGGGAAAGGGCGAGGACAACGGTGATGGTGGCACCAAACCACGTGGAAGCGGGCAGGTTGGTTTCGAGCCGACAGGATGGCCTCGAATCCATCGCCAACCTTCTCGAAGTCGAGCGATATCGCCTCGGTGAATGGGACGAGCCTTTCGCCCGTCTCTATGCGATCGACTGCGCCACCATCGTTTACCGGTACCACCTCCCCGACATGACCGATCAGGCTCGTGATCTGGTCCAGCGTCTTCTCCATCAGACCCTTCAACTTGTCACTTCCGGCCGGGAGAACGAGCTGTCGTCGGTGGAGCGGGCCTTGATGACCGGTCTGGAGGCTGCCTCCCGGGTCACGAGATCGGTGTGGCTCGTCGCATTGAACGCGGTCCTTCCCGACCCGTTCCGAGCCGCCGTGATGAGCACCGAGGCGGCTCTTCAGGCTTTCGGTAGTGGGCCAAATCCCCGCCGGGACACCGTTGCCGAGGGTCTCCGCCGACGGGCGTTCGCCCGCACCGAGGAATCCGCCTTGCTCGGCACGGTCACCCGCACTCGCACCTCGAGCGCAGTCGCCTGACCTACCTCTCCCGAAGTCAGCGCACACTCTCCTGAAGGATCGGTGAGTCGGGTCGGAAGCCCCAGATCGCGCAGTAGATGCCCAGGAAGGCCTCCCAAATGAACTCCGGGGCCACGAGGAGAAATGGAATCGAAGCGCCGGCCTCCCAGGAGTCGAACAGTGTGCCCAGGCTCGAGATCAGGAGAATCGGCCCTCCGATGAGCCCGAACCAGGTCATCGGCCGAGGCACGAGACGGGACTTGTACATCAGATAGCCGAGAATCAGCCCGTTCCCAAAGGGGACGACGAATCCCGGGCCAAACAGGAACGTCCAATCCTTCAGCGTCCCGAGCGATACGGCGAGGTCGGCAGCCTCCGGGGAGTTCTGGCGCAGGCTGACGATCCCGAGCACAAAGATGATTCCGGCGGCGATGAAGACACATTCGATGATGCGAGCGGTGACGTAACCGAGCGCGAGAATCCTGTTCTGTCTCCGGGCGATCGGATGCAGGACGACGGCAGTCCCGACGTTCGCCATGATGAGAACAAAGTCCAACAGGACTGCCAGGAAGATCAGGGTGTCATTCCCGCCACCGGCGATGTAACCGGCCGGGTCGTCGAGGACCGATTGGAAGAGGGCCAGCGCTGCGATCGACGTGACGAACGTGACGATGAACAGCACGCCGAAGATCCGGGCAGCCCTCTGGTCGTCGTCCAA
>JALDXM010000295.1:0-3541 GCA_032155085.1 Actinomycetota bacterium
CCGCGTTGCCCGAGGTGACGGGGGTGAGCCGGGCAGGAGAGCAGATCGTGGTCACCGGGACCGGGAACGTCCTTCACGCCCTGACTTCATATCTGGCCCGCAAGCAGGTGATCGCGCAGGAGTTGCGTGTGGATCAGGTGACGCTCGATGACGCCTTCGTCGCGCTGACCGGGCGGAATCTCGACCACAACGAGTCGATCTGAGCAGAGGAGATCAAAGAAATGTCTGCATTGAGCAAACTGACCACGGTCGAAGCCAAGATCTTCGCCCGAGAGCCACTCGCCATGTTCTGGGGGCTGGTCTTCCCCGCCGTGCTGCTCCTGGTCCTCGGCCTCTTCTTCCCGGGAGCCGACACTCCCAGTGCCGACCTTGGGGGCTATCGGCTGGTCGACCTCTATGCGCCGATAGTGCTGGCCCTGGCCCTGGCCACTCTCGCGTTCGCCACGCTGCCCGCCATCCTGGCCACCTATCGAGAGCGCGGCGTCTTGCGCCGTTTGCAGACAACCCCGGTCAACCCCTGGCGGCTGGTCAGCGCCCAGTTGTTGGTCCAGGTGGCTGTGGCTGTTCTTGCCGGTGGGGCCGCCATCGCAGTCGGCGCGGTCGTGTTCGACATCCCACTTCCAGAAAACCTCATCGTCTTCACCCTTGTCTATCTGCTCGCGGCGGCCTCGATGCTCGCAATCGGGCTCCTGATCGGAGCCGTGGCCCCGACCGTGTCGTCTGGGCAGGGGATCGGCATGGCCGTCTACTTCCCGATGCTGTTCTTCGCCGGGGTCTACTTCCCTCGCCAGGCCATGCCCGAGGGATTGAAGACGGTGAGCGACCTGACCCCGGCTGGGGCTGCGGTCCAGGCACTGTCCGACACCTGGTCCGGACTGGCGCCGTCGACTTCTAACCTCGTCGTCATGGCGGCCTATGCGATAGGTGCAGGCGTGCTGGCAGCGCTGGTGTTTCGTTGGGAATGAGTGAGAGATCCCTGACCGATCGGCCCGAAGTCGCCCTCTCGGTGTGGGAAGGCGGCTTCGACAAGGTCGTGGAGTGGGCGCCCTACGTCACCCTTTCGTTCAGCCTCGTGCTCAGCCTTCTCAACGGCCCGACCTGGTCGGAACGACTCATCTCGATCGGGCTGGCCGCAGGCGCCGCCCTCTGGTGTGTGTTCATGTTCACCCGGCCCCGGGATCGGCGAGAGGATCAGACCTGGGTGCGGATCTACTTCGCCGGACTCCTGGTCTTCGCCGCCCTTCTCATGTTCCACCAGTTCATCTTCTTCGTCTTCGTCATAACAGGCTTCATCCACGCCTTCCTCCTCAAGCCCGCGGCCGCTGGGTTCGTCGGGGTGGGCTTGACGTCCTTGATCGTCAACTCCGGGATCGTCTATCCGGAGGCGACCGCCGACGCCTGGTGGACCTTCGGGATAATTGTGGTCATCCAGACCGTCGCCGTCGGGTTCGGGATCATCGGCGGTGAGAAGATCTCGGACCTCAGCGAGCAGCGTCGAAGGTCGCTGGTGGAGCTCGAGGCCGCACTCGAGGAGAACGCCGGCCTCCACGCGCAGCTGGTTGCACAGGCCCGGGAGGCTGGCATTCACGACGAAAGACAGCGGATTGCAGGCGAGATCCACGACACCATCGCCCAGGGTTTGACCGGAGTGATCACCCAACTGGAAGCCGCTGCCCGTTTCAAGGACGACCCGGTCGAGTTGCAGCGGCGCCTGGACAATGCCACGAGTCTTGCCAGGGCCAGCCTCGACGAGGCGCGTCGGACGATGCGGGCCGTTCTCCCTGCTCCACTGGAGGATCGTCACCTGCCGCAGGCGCTCGCGGACGAGGCGGCACGCTGGTCCTCGTTGAGCCAGGTGCCGGTGGACATGGTCACAACCGGCGATTCCCAGAGCCTCCATCCCGAGGTCGAGGTCACCATGCTGCGGGTGGTCCAGGAGGCTCTGGCCAACGTTGCCAAGCACGCCGGAGCTTCGAGGGTCGGTGTCACTCTCTCCTATATGGGTGACGTGGTGACCGTCGACGTCCGTGACGACGGCACGGGGTTCCAGCCTCTCGGCAGCGTCAACGGCGTCGAAGGTGATGCCGGTTTCGGGTTGACCGCAATGCGTCAACGTGTCGAGCGTCTGGCGGGAACCCTCGAGATCGAGTCCGGTCCAGGGCGGGGCACTGCGGTGTCGGCCACTCTCCCCGCCATCCCATTGGATCCCGAGCGTGTCTGAGACCGGCCCGATCCGCATTCTCATCGTCGACGATCATCCGGTCGTCCGGGACGGCCTCCGCGGCATCTTCGCCGGCGAGGATGGCTTCGAGGTGGTGGCCGAGGCGGAGAACGGCGCCGACGCTGTGGCCCGGGCAAAGGCCCATGACCCCGACGTCGTCCTCATGGACCTTCGAATGCCGGAAATGGACGGTGTGGCTGCGATCGGAGAATTGACCAAGGCAGAGGTCCGGGCACGGGTCCTCGTCCTGACCACCTTCGATAGGGACAGCGACGTCCTCCCCGCTATCGAGGCGGGAGCCACCGGCTACCTGCTCAAGGACGCTCCACGAGACGAGCTGCTGCGCGCCGTTCGCTCCGCCGCGGCCGGCGAGACAGTGCTCTCACCGACCGTCGCCTCGAGGCTCCTCGATCAGGCGCGTCAGCCCGTCAAAGAAACGGTGAGCCAGCGCGAGCTGGAGGTCCTCCAGCTCGTCTCTGCGGGGGCGACCAACCGGGAGGTAGCCGAGCGCTTGTTCATCAGCGAGGCCACGGTGAAGACCCATCTGCTCCACATCTACGCCAAGCTCGGGGTCAACGACCGTGCCGCAGCCGTCGGTGCGGCATTCGAGCGAGGTCTGCTCACCCCGGGCGCCGGCTCGCGCTGATCCTCAGCCCGGCAGAACCGCTCCGATCTTCTCCACCGTCGAGGCGTCGTGTTGAGCGGTGAATGCCAGCAGCACGACGTCGATGCCCGCCTCGAAGAGCTGAGCAGCCCGCCCCGCCACTTCCTGAGGATCGGGGTCCGGGTCGAGCCGTAGATGTGAGGAGAGCGAGATCTCCTTCGGGTCCCGCCCCACATCGGAGCAGTGCTGCCACAAGACCTCCCGCAGTCGTCGCCACTCGTCCAGCCCGTCCTCGATGAACATGGCGTCCCACATCGAGGCGTGCCGGGCCGCCAGACGAAGCGTTCGTTTCTCACCGCGCCCGCCAACCACGATCGGCGGCCTTGGTTTCTGCACCGGCTTTGGCTCGTTACGAGCCTCGCTCAGTGTGAAGAAATCACCATCGAAGTCGGTGGTCTCCTGGGTGAGGAGCATGTGGATCACCTCGGTGCCCTCTTCGAAGCGAGTCATCCTCTCCCCGATCGTTCCCAGGTCGAATCCGTAGGCCTCGGCCTCGAGCTCGTACCAACCAGCGCCCAGGCCAAGTTCGAACCGCCCGCCCGAGACGATGTCGAGCGAAGATGCCATCGACGCGGTCACAGCGGGATGACGGAAATGCATCCCGCACACCATCGTGCCGACCCGGATCCTGCTCGTGGCCTGCGCCAGGGCCGAAA
>JALDXM010000296.1:0-3504 GCA_032155085.1 Actinomycetota bacterium
CCGTCCGTCATCTCAGTCCAGCTCCCGGGTCACCTGGGGGAAGACCCGCTGAAAGGCCTCGGCTTTGGCGTCGGTTTCCAGACCCAGGTTCGGCCCCGAGTTGCGCATGGCCTGCACCCCGCGCCGGGTCGCCACGTCGGTGTAGTAGTCCCAGAGATGCTCCTGACCCTCCATGAAGTGCATCGCCTCGAGCTTCCGGTCCCAGACCTCACTGATGTCGAGGAGGACGTCGGGCATGAACCCGGAGTACTCCGTCTGGTGGGGTTCGAAGAGGAAGACGGGCGGAGCCCCGATCACATCGGTCCCGGGGTCGTATCCGGCGGCCTGGGCGATTATGCGGGCCTGGGTGGCGATTCCGTGCGCCGTCTCGTGGTCTCGGTTCCATGGGTCGCGCTCTGTGTGCGTGATCACGATTGCGGGGCGTACCTCCCGATACACCTTGACCAGTTGGTCGAGGAGCTCTGGGGTCTCGATCAGCGGGTAGTCGTCGGCGTCGAAGGCGATCAGGTCGGCGCCGAGGACCTTGGCTGCGGCCTCCGCCTCGGCATGGCGGGCGTCCTTCACTTGCTGCAGGTCGAGACCCTGGCGCCATAGGCGGGCGGATTCCCCACGCTCTCCGTATGCGAGGCACACCACCGCCACCGGGTGGCCCCGAGACGCATGTAGGGCGATGGCCCCACCCGCCCTCCATACGAAGTCGCCCACATGCGCGCTGACCACGAGGAGGGCGTCGTCGCTCATCAGGGGCAACGATATCCACGACCCGTTCTGACGCGGAGATCCGCGCCAAAATGAATGCTGATGAGCACCGACCCGCCGGGAATCCGCTGCATGTTGATGCGGGGCGGCACGTCGAAGGGCGCCTTCTTCGTGGCTGAAGATCTGCCGGCCGATGTCGGCGAGAGGGACGATTTGTTGCTCAGGGTGATGGGCTCCCCCGACACGAGGCAGATCGACGGGGTGGGAGGGGCGCACCCCCTGACCACCAAGGTTGCGGTTGTCTCCCGCTCTGAACGTCACGATGCCGACCTGGACTATCTCTTCCTCCAGGTCTCGGTGGACCGAGCAGAGGTGACCGACAAACAGAACTGCGGGAACATGCTGGCGGGCGTGGGGCCTTTCGCGGTGGAGCGAGGTCTCATCGAGCCCGGCGACGGGCGGGTCACGGCTCGGATCCGGATGGTGAACACCGGGAGGACCGCCGTGGCCGCGTTCCCGGTCGAGGAGGGGAGACCGGTCTACGCCGGCGACGTCGAGATCGCCGGTGTCCCTGGGTCGGCGGCAGGAATAGTCATCGAGTTCGAGGACATCGCGGGCTCGAGCACGGGGTCCCTCCTTCCTACGGGCAGAGTCCTCGATGAGATCGATGGAGTGGAGGCGACCCTCATCGACAACGGCATGCCGGTGGTGGTGATGCGATCTGCCGACCTCGATGTGACCGGCTACGAGACCTGTGACGAGCTGGAGGCAAACGAGGTCTTGAAGGAGAGACTCGAGACCATCCGGATCGCAGCCGGGCCGATGATGAACCTCGGTGCTGTGGCTGAGGCCACGGTTCCCAAGCTGACCCTGGTGTCGGCGCCCCAAGAAGGGGGCGCCCTCGCCACGAGGACCTTCATCCCCCACCGCTGTCATCAGGCGATCGGTGTCCTGGGGGCCGTCAGCGTCGCCACCGCCGCTCTATTGCCCGGTTCGGTTGCTGCGGGGCTGGTCGACCTACCGCCCGGATCGGAGATCGTGCGTCTCGAGCATCCCACCGGTTCGTTCGACGCGACCGTCCGTCTCGGCTCGGGACCGGACCCGGCGATCCTCGGCGCGGGGATCGTCCGGACTGCCCGAAAGCTGATGGATGGCACGGTCTTTCCCCGGCCGTATCCCTGAATGCAACGCCTCCGGCGGAGGGCCCTCCTTGATACACTCGCCCGTGTTCGGCTACCGAACATCCGTGCGGAAGGCGGACGCAAAACGAAGGGCTGTGGGGATTAGGGTGCGCCCGTGCCCCGGGGTCGTGGCCTGCATCCTGACGATGGCGAGCCCCTTCGTGGCCGATGAGGAGGAACTATGAGAAGACATGAGGCGAGATGGAGACCCTTTGTCTTCGTCGCCGTGCTGGCCTTGATCCTGGCGGCCTGCGACGGAGGTGAAGGAGGCGACACGACAGAGGCGGCAGCCGACACGACCGAGGCTGCCGATACGACGGAGGCTGCCGATACGACGGAGGCCCCGGCCACTACCGCGGCTCCAAGCACGACGGCGGCATCCGGTGAGCCCATCCGGATCGGGATGCTCACCGATCTCACGGCGACCCCGCCGAATGCACCGTTCACCCCGTGGGCAGTCAATGTTCGTGACGGCATGCGCCTGGCTGTTGAGGAGATCAACGCCGCAGGGGGCGTCGACGGCCGCATGATCGAGCTCGTCGAAGAGGATTCGATGAACGACGCCGACGCAGGCACATTGGCCTACGAGCGTTTGGCCGAGCAAGGAGTGGTCGCCATTGGCGGCATCATCTCCAGCACGGTTGGTGGCACCATCTCTCCGCTGGCCGAGGAGCTGCAGATCCCGACGTTCCTGGTCAAGTCCGGCACTGAGGCAGCTCTCACCCCGGACAGCAGGTTCATGTTCCGCACCTGTCTCCCCGCGGCTCCGATGACGCCTGCGCCCATCGTTCAATACGTCCAAGAACTGGGCCTCACCAACGTGGGTGTCATCGTTGCCGACTACCCATGGGGCCAGTCGTTTGCCGCGGCCATCGCGCCCGCGTTGGACGCCGCTGGGATCTCATATGGCGAGATCCAGGTCGCTCCCGTGCCCCCTGATACCGATTTCATCCCTTACGTCAGGGCCGTCGCCGACGCCGGCGCCGAGATGATCATCGCAACCGGTCATCCGCCAGGGGCCACTCCGATCACCACCCTGTCGGCTGACCTGCTCGCAGACGTGCCGGTCACAGGTGCCTGGATCCCGCCGGACTTGGCGGTAGGAGGGTTGGCCGATCTGGCCATAGGTCGCTACACCGACTTCGCCTGCGCCGATTACACCGGCGCCAGTTATGCCGACCTGGCCGCTCGCTATCTCGCGTTCTCTGACAATGCGTTCATGTCTGATGACGCAGTCGCCGGTCACGGGATCGTGACCATGGTGGCCGACGCTGTCGCCAACGCCGGGGATGACCCGGTGGCGATCTCGGAGTACCTCCACGGCCAGACCTATGAGTTGGAGGGCTACGCCCACCCGGTGAGCTGGACCGAGTGGGGTGAGCTCGCTTCGTCGGCGCCGACCGTCAACACGATTGGCGAAGGCCCGGCCCCGGACGGATTGAACGACGCAGGCCCCTGGTGGGTAGTGAAGCTGACCCAGTCCGAGACTTTGGAGCCATACGATCCCGCCGCGGCGGGCTGAGCAGTCCGTCCGTTAGCTAAGTGCCACTTCTCGAGCTCGAGGAGGTCGGGAAGCACTTTGGCGGCCTCCCGGCCGTGGACGGAGTGAATCTTGGAGTAGACG
>JALDXM010000297.1:0-3502 GCA_032155085.1 Actinomycetota bacterium
CGCCTTCCAGATCTTCGTCGGTCGTGATGCCCGCACCATGAACCTCCTGAACCGAGCTTCGCCCCGTCGCTCGACTCACTTCATCTACAAGCAGATGAAGGATCTGCTCTCGGGCGGATGAAGATCGTCGACCTGACGGCCCCCATCGGGCCCGACACTTACAGCCCGCCGTCGGTCAACCAGCCGATCGGGATCCAGCAGTACTTCAAAGAGCCCGGGTTCTGGATGGTCTCTGAGATCACGATGATGCTCCACGCCGGCTCCCACGTGGACTTCACCAAGCATTACGTGGAGGACGGGGAGACGGCCGAGCAGGTTCTCCTCGACCGGACATGCGGCGAGGCGGTGCTCATCGACCTCACGCCACTCGATCCGGACCACGACATCACGCCCGCCGATCTCGAGTCCGTCGCTCCTGAGATCAGGCCAGGTGACATCGTCCTGGTCAAGACCGGATGGTCGGACCAAGCGTGGGGTGACTTCCCTCGCTATTACGTCGGCTCACCCGCTTGCCACCCAGATGCCGCCAAGTGGTTGGTCGGGACCGGGGCCAAGGCAATCGGCTTCGACTGTTTCCCGGAGCGTGCGGCGAAGAAGCAGAGCTACCTGCCCAGCGAGTTCGTGGTCCATGAAATCATCGGTGACTCGGGCGCCATCCTCATGCAGACCCTCACCAACCTCGGTGAGCTGCCCAAAGACCGGCGTTTCGCCTTCTTTGCCGCCTTCCTCAAGGTCAGCGGTGGGGAGGGTGCCCCGGCTCGCTTTTTCGCCGTCCTCGACTAGTGACAGATCACTAGTCGTTCCCGAAGGCGTAGATGGTCGTGGTCTCGTACACCTGGCCGGGCTCCAGAACAGTCGACGGGAAGGTTGGCTGGTTGGGTGAGTCCGGGTAATGCTGGGTCTCGAGGGCGAACCCGTAGCTCTGCCGGTAAGTCTTCCCGCTGGTCCCAATCAGTGTCCCGTCGAGGAAGTTCCCGGCGTAGAACTGGATCCCGGGCTCGGTCGTGTAGACCTTCAGGGTCCGTTCACTCTCCGGTTCCTCGACGCTGGCGGCCAGCTCCAGCCTGTCCTCGGTCTTGCGATCGAGCACCCAGTTGTGGTCGTAGCCGAGGCCGAGCACCAACTGTTCGAAGGTCCCGTCGTTGATCCGGTCTCCGATGGCTGTGGCCCGATTGAAGTCCATGGGCGTGCCGGTCACGGGATCAATGGCCCCGGTGGGGATCAGGGTGGCGTCGACTGGCGTGTACGCATCGGCGTTGATGCGGAGCTCATGGTCGTAGATGTCCCCGTTGCCCTCACCGGCCAGGTTGAAATAGGCATGGTTGGTGAGGTTGACGACGGTGGACAAGCCCTCGCCGGGCTCCAGCTCGGCTCGATAGTCCATTCTGATCTCGTTCTTCGAGGTCAGGGTGTAGGTCACCGTGACATGCAGCGTCCCCGGATACCCCTCTTCTCCATCGGGGCTGGTGTAGGTGAGGCGAAGGCCGACGTTCCGCCCGTCGTTGATCTCCTCCGCGGCCCAGATCCGTTTGTCGAACCCGAAGTTCCCGCCGTGAAGGCTGTTCGGGCCGTTGTTCAGGGCCAGGTTGTAGGTCTGGCCGTTGAGCTCGAACTGCCCACCGGCGATCCGATTGGCGTAGCGCCCGGTGATGTTCCCGAAGTAGGGGCTCTGGTTGACGTATTGGTCGAGGTTGTTGAAGCCGAGGGTCACGTTGGTGAGACGTCCCCTTCGGCCGGGCACCTCGATCGACTGAAGGATCCCCCCATAGGTGAGGATGTTGACCCTCATCCCTCTTTGGTTGGTGAGGGTGTAGAGGTGGACCTCGTTCCCCTGCTCCGGGTGGTTGGGGTCGTGGGACTCGACGAGACCCCATGATTGGCTGGTGATGCTTCCTCCTTGCTGACTGGCGGTCTGTCCTGTGGCCACGGTTGGGGCGGCCAACATGGCGATGAGCAGAAGCGTGAGCGTCACCGCGGCGAAGATCCCACTTCGCTTGATCACTGTCCGCATGACCTACTCCTTTGGTCGCGGAACGGGCAACCCTAGGCCTGAAATGCTTAAGCGGCAACCGTGTGCCTGCATACGTCATTCAACGCTGAGCGTGACGAGGGCACGCTCAAGGTGGGATCGGGACGGGGAACCGCTTAGAGCGGGGCAGCGACCGGTTCGGGGATCAAGTCGAGCAGATAGGTGTTCAGTTGATGGAACAGTGGATTGGGAAGTGCTCCCTCGACATGGAGACGATTGAGCTCCTTGAGGAGCTTGAGCCATCTGCCCAGGACGTCCCCGGGTGGCACCGAATTGGAGGTCAGGTCCCGAGCCAGCTCCGAGATGCGTCCACGTAGCGCGGCGAGCTCCGCCTCGTTTGACTCCGCTTTTGCTGCGAGCCGAGCTGCTGAGGGTGTCGTCGCGCGGGCAGGCTCTCCGACTCCCAGCTCTGCGGCGAATCTCTTTGAGTCGGACACGGTGAGGACAACCTCCTCGCCATCGACCCTGATGTGGAACCCGTCGGCGCGCAAGGACACGTCCAGACGTTCGAGCGGCCACTGTGCGACTGTGCGCTCCCCGGAGGTGACGGTCATCCGCTCGTGAAGGATGTCGACCTCCACCCCCAGAGGCAAACGAGAACCTGGCAGGCGCAGCCTTGCGTTGAACGCCGACATCTCATCCTCCAAATCGTGACAGCAACCCCAACAGAACCGCATCTAGGTAATCGCTGGGCGCGGGCCGGGGGATACGCTCCCGTAGAGGGTGGGGCGCGAGACCTCTATCCTGCGATGTGGTGAGTGCCTCTCTACAGGCCTACATCCCCCGCATGGTCCGCCATTGGGACGAGGCCGCACCGGGGGAGTTGCACCGCTCGGTGGAGGGGTCGATGGTCTTCATCGACATCTCCGGATTCACCAGGATGTCCGAGCGGCTGGCCCGTCATGGGCGGGTGGGGGCCGAAGAGGTGTCGGACGTCATCGCCAGCACGTTCGGCGCCCTGCTTCCCGAGGCGTATGCGTATGGGGCGAGCCTTCTCAAGTTCGGTGGGGACGCGATGCTCTTCCTATTCACCGACGAAGGTCATGAGCTGCGGGCTTGTGCCGCCGCCAAGGCGATGCAACGGACCATGGGGGAGGTCGGCCGTTGCGAGACAAGTGCGGGAAAAGTCACGCTGCGCATGTCAGTCGGTGTCCACAGCGGGGAGTTCGCCTTCTTCCTCGTCGGTGGCTCACACCGAGAGCTGATCGTCGCTGGCCCAGACGCCACTCGTGTGGTCGGGCCCGAGGCCGCCTCGGGCCCAGGATTCCTGCTTCGGGGGATGGTGGAAGCTGAGCTGGCACAGGTTGGGCCCGACATCTCGCCCACGGGCGATCTGAACCAGTTCGCCCCCGTCGGTCAGTGTGATCTCCTCCTGGGTGGCGAAGTGGAGCCGGAGCATCGACCGGCGGCCGTGGCATTCATCCACTTCCACGACTTCGACACGTTGATCGAGCGGGAGGGCAGAGAGTCATC
>JALDXM010000298.1:0-3487 GCA_032155085.1 Actinomycetota bacterium
CCCGGAACCGGTCGACTAGGCCCGCCTCGAGTAGCGACCGACACAGGCTGAGACTCCCGATGGTGCTCATCTTGACACCGTCCCGCTTCATGGCTGCCACCGCCTCGACCGCGTCCCCTCGGACCAAACGGGAGTTGGCCCACTCCAACGGTTCGTCGAGCGTCGAGGAGAACACCACCTTTGGCATCCGGGTGAGTGCGTCCATGGATTCGCCCTCCTCCGCGTCCAATTCCGATGCTTGGGAGGCGAATCCGAACATCAATCGGTAGGTGTTAGCTCCCATCAACACCGTGTAGTCCTGTTCTTGCTCCTCGAGCCAGGCGAGGTACTCGGGCCCTTCGAGCCCCCACCACCCGGGCCAGCCCTCGGCCGAGCCGTATCCGTCCAATGAGGTTATGAAATCAACCAGCAACTCAGACATGTGTTTCCTTTCGACCCCTTCTCAGCGCTCGTCGAGGACCTCCCTGAGCTTGGCGGCGAATGCGTCGGGCTCCCCCATCTGCCCGTATTCGCCCCCGAGGAAGCCTCCATGGCCGCCGGGAAACCTGACGACGGCGGTGCCAAGCCGCTCGGCGACGCCGTGTGCGCCGCGGTTGGCCATCGTGCCCTCCTCGTTGCTGTCGGCCATGACGATCCGCGTAGAAGCGCTGGCAAGGGCATCGAAGTCGGGCTCGTATCGGATGGCCCCGACCAGGGCCAGCCCGAGCAGGGGATCGGTTCGGGAGCCATCGTCCTCAGCCGGCATGCCGAACATTTGAGGATCTGGCGCAGGCTGCTGTGAGAAGTCGTCGGGGAACTCGCCCTGATGACTGACGACGGCAATGAAGTGGGCCATGCCCGCACCCCACCCGCGCTGCATGTAGGTCTCATGGACAGCCCGACTAGCGGCTAAGGCAGCGTCGCGGTCGGGGAGGACCGCCGGCAGCGCAGGCTCATGGGCCACGAGGGTTCGCACGTCGTCGGGATGCTCGGCGACAAGAGCGAGCGCGTTCACCGCTCCGCCGCTGCTGGCAAACATGTCGACCGGCCCTCCGCCGAGCTCCTCGATGATTCGATGCAGGTCGTCGGCGTGGTCCTCCGCCCTTGGCGGTTTGGTCGGCTCGGTGAGCTCGCTGCGTTCGCTCCCGCGCGGGTCGTAGGTGATGACGGTGCGATCGGTGAAGTGGCTCGACAGAGTCCCGAACCCGGGGGCAGCCATGGGCGAGCCGATCAGGAACAGGGGAGTTGTGCTGGTCGAGTCGCCGGGGCGAACGTCGTAGGCCAGCGTCGCCCCTGGGGCCTCCAGCGTGTGAGTGGTCTCTTCGGTCAGGTTCATGTTGCTCTCCTTCGTGTTCACGCGGCGTCGGCGAGGATCGCGTCGATCTGGCCCACAGCCTGGGTCATTCCTTCCTCCATGCCCATTGCGATGAGCTGCTCCATCGCCGTGGTGCTGGGGAACTTGGTCACGATCGACATTCGGGTACGGCCTGCACCTACCTCCTCGATCGTGACCTGAAACTCGTTCACCGGCATATCCGTGTTCGGCGAGCCGTCCTCGTTGGCAAAGCCATCGCGGACGGTGAGGGAGTGCGGAGGATCCACCTCCTGGACCTCCCAATAGGCCCGCGGTTGGTCTCCCTCGGGACCGGTCATGTGGTATTCGACGCGTCCGCCCGGGGTGAGGTCGTGCCTCGTCACGGTGGCCGGATAACTGGGCGGGCCCCACCATTGCTCGAGCTGGCGAGGGTCAGACCACAGCTGCCAGACACGTTCGGGTGTGGCTTCGAACTCGGCGTCGAGGGTCATGCTCAAGGCATGAGGGTCTTTGTGGACTGCGGTGACAGTCATCGATCTGCACTCCTCGTGTATTCGTTGACGAGCTGGGTCATGCGGTCGATCCGGCCACGCCACAACTCTTCGTACTGGTCGAGCAACCGGCGCGCGATACGCAGGCTTTCGACATTGGTGCGGACGACCTTTCGTCGACCCACCCGATGTTTGGTGACCAGTCCCGCCCTCTCGAGGATTGCGATGTGCTTCTGCACCGCCGCAAAGCTCATGGGGTAGTGGCTGGCCAGCTCGGCGACGCCCTCTTCAGAGTCGATGGCACGCCTCACGATGTCGCGACGCGTGTGGTCCGCCAGTGCGCCGAACATGCGATCGAAGTCGGTTGGGGCCATCTGCATTTATACAACCATATGGTTGTATGAGAGGGATGTCAAGTCCCCCACCGGAGCGATATCTGCACAGGTGCGCAATGAGGTCCGATAGGATTCACGTATGACACGGCGTCAGCCGGTCGAGTTGGTCCCGATCCTTTCTCGGGGAAAGCACCGGAGTCCGCGAAGCGGTGCGTGCTTCATGGAGTTCGCCTCGTTCCTGGCCGGTGAGCGATGGAGCGACCACCCGCGATGCACCCACCCGTTGCTCGCCGGGTTGGCCCGGGCCATCAACGATCAAACATCCGACGAAGGCCGTCAGAGACTCCTCGGATTGATCCCTTCGGTCATCGGCCTAACTGGAGACGACCCTCGAGTCGACGCCGCGATCGCCATTCAGAGTGCTGCCACGGCTCTGCCCGACGTAGCCGAGGCCCGCCAGCGCGCCCTCGCGGTGGGGCTGATCGCCACCGAGCGACTCCTTCGGGAACTGAACACGGTGAGCTCTACGCCATGGGACATCACCGATCTGGGCGAGCGTTCAGGGACGGCTCTCCAGATGGCGCCCGATGCCAGGCGGTGGGCCATCGATTTCACGAGCGACACCTTTCTGGACGCCCGAACACTCCAGCGTCAGTCAGCCCCATGCATCGTCCGTGTCTCAGTCGTCGGCATTGCCGAGGCTTGCATCCCCGATCCCGACGACCGCCTGCACGAGCTCCTCACCACCGTCATCGACGACTGCACCGGCTGGCTTGGCACCGGCCGATCTGCGAGCTCGGTCATATCGACCGATCTGGTGATGCCGGCCCCGGTCTGACTGCTGAACCCGCCTCAGCCCTGCGGCGCACTCTCCCAGAGACCGACGAGGTTTCCCTCGGTGTCCTTGAAGTAGGCAGCGAACCCCATGTCACCCACCGCCTCGCGCTCACTGACAAGGGAACCGCCTGCCTCGCTGATAGACGCCAGGGCATCGTCGATGCTCTCTACGTCGATCACCAGGTTGGGGGCGGTGAAAGGCTCTTCACGCTGCAGCATGCCGCCATTGATGTACCCGGGCTCCGTTGGCCCTTGTTCACCACTCGGCCCGGATTCGACCATGGTGTAGTTCATCTCGGGCATCTCGTTGACGTTCCAGCCGAACGCCTTGGCATAGAAGTCACGGGCTCGCTGACCGTCGTCGTAAGGAATCTCGAAATGCACGACTCGACCCGACATTCGGAGTCCTCCTTCGTATCGATGACCCGGCAAAACCTACCCCGGGCGGCCTCGCCTGAATCACGGCCATCTCGAGCTGACGTCAGTCCGGTTTGACGGGGGCCGTGGTGAGGTAGACATCGGGCCTGTGG
>JALDXM010000299.1:0-3447 GCA_032155085.1 Actinomycetota bacterium
CTTTCTTGAGGTCTGCGAGGAGATCGAGGACCTGCGCCTGGACCATGAGATCGAGGGCGGTGGTCGGCTCGTCGGCGATCAGTAGGAGCGGGTCGCAGGCCAGCGCCATGGCGATGAGCACCCGTTGTCTCTGGCCGCCGGACAGCTGGTGGGGGTAGGCGTCGGCCCGGGCCGCCGGCAGTCCGACCCTCCTGAGGAGCTCGACGACCCGTTCTCGAGCTGCGCTGTCGCTAGCAACGGTCTTGTGGATCAACATCGGCTCAGCGATCTGCTCGCCCACCGTCTGCACCGGGTTCAAAGCGTGAAGTGCCCCCTGGAATATGATGGCCCCGGAGGTCCACCGTGCTGCTCTCAGCCCTCCCGGACTGAGATTGAGGACGTCTTTCCCATCCAGGGTGATCTGCCCGGTCACCTCTGTCCCGGCCGGGAGGAGACGGAGCAGTGCATTGGCCATGGTGGACTTGCCGCATCCGGACTCGCCGGCGAGGCCGAGGGAATCTCCCTTTTCCAGATCGAAGCTCACCCCACGCACCGCCGGCACGTCGCCACCGTGCCCGTGATATGTGACCTCCAAGTCCTGCACCGAGAGCATCGGCTCGCTCATCGGGCCCGGCTCAGTCTCGGATTGGCGATCTCCTCGAGAGTGCGCCCTATGAGGGTGAAGGCGAGGACGACCGCAAGGATGCCCAGGCCGGCGGGGACGAAGTACCACCAGGCGTTCCTGACCATGGCCCCGTTGACGAAGGCCTCTTCGAGGGTCTTGCCCCATGAAGCGGCCGAGGGGTCACCCAGCCCCAGGAAGGCCAGCGTCGTCTCGGTCAAGATGGAGATCGGGACGGCCAGCGTGGCGTTGGCCAGGATCAAACCCATGACGTTGGGGAGGATGTGCTGCCCGACGATGTGTCTTCCGCTCGCCCCGAGCGAGCGAGCTCGATCGACAAACAGACGTTGCTTGACCGTCAGCACCTGAGCCCGAATGAGACGTGCGGTCGAAGGCCAGGAAGTGATGCCGATCACGAAGATGATGTTCCAGACGTTTCGTCCCAGGACCGAGGCCAGGACGATGGCCAGGGGCAGGAACGGAACCACCAGGAACCACTCCGTGATACGCATCAACACGGCATCTGGCTTGCCGCCGACAAACCCGGCGACGATGCCGATGACCGAGCCGATCAAGATCGTGAGCAAGGTTGCCGCCAGCCCGACGAAGAGGCTGACGCGGGAGCCCCAGACGAACTGGGCCCACACCGAGCGGCGGATGTAGTCGGTTCCTAGTGGGCCGAATTCGCTCGGGGGTGCCCATTGGGGATTCCCTTGGGCCCGGGCGTAAACCGGGTTCAACTCCCTGACGTCGGCGAGCAGCGGCGCCGCCAACGCCATCAACACGAACAGGAGCAGCACGCCAAGCCCGATCATGCCGCTTCTCGAGCTGCGGAACTGCTTCCACACCCGTCCGGCGGTGGCACGACGCCGCTGCATGGCGATACTGGTCACTGACCCTCCACTCTCGGGTCGAGCCAGCTGTAGGTGAGATCGGCGATCAGGTTGAAGACGATCACTGCAGCGCTGAAAAGGAGAAAAAGCGCCTGGAGCATGGGGAGGTCAGGCCCGCGGATGGCGTCTGCCGTGAGCTTGCCCAAGCCGGGCCAGGAAAAGACCGCCTCGACGGCAATGGCGCCCGAGAGGACGAAGCCGAAGTTGATGGCGGTAAGGGTCACCACCGGGAGCAAGGCGTTTGGAACGGCATGGCGGTTGCGCACCGTCACATCCCGGAGCCCCTTGGCCCGAGCAACCGTGAGATAGTCCTCCCCCATCACATCGAGCAACGAGCTCCGGGTGACAAGGGTGTACTCCCCGAGATAGGCCAGAGTCAGCGTCAGCGCAGGAAGGAACATGTGATACGCCTGGTCGATGAGGAGCGCGATGCCGGATTCGCCGGAACCTGCAGTGGACACCCCCCCAACGGGGAACCACCCCAAGACGACGGCAAATAGGACGAGGAGGATCATGCCCAGCCAGAAATCCGGCATCGAGTAGAACACCATCGTCCCCGATGTGATCGAGTGATCCTTCCAGGTGTTCCTACGCCAGGCGGCGATTATGCCGCCGAGAGTTCCGATGACAGCGGAGAGGATCGCCGAGACACCGACCAGAGCAACGGTCGCCGGGATGGCAGCGACGATCTCGTTCCATACCGGTTGGCGCGTCTGATACGAAATCCCGAAGTTGAGCTGTGCCGACTCCCTCACATAGAGCAGGAACTGGGTCCCGAGCGGCTGGTCGAGGCCGAAGGCCACCCGCAGATTGTCCAGCGTCTCCTGCGGAACGTTCCTTCCCCGGAACAATGACCCGATCGGATCGGTCTGGACGACACGGAACAGGAAGAAATTGAACACGAGCACAAAGACGAGGGTGAGGACTGACCCAAGCACCTTCCGGCCAATGAGTCTTCCCCGTCCCCGTCCCGTGTCTCGAGCCGTGGTCAGGCGCTCACTCCCGTTCGTCGGCAGTGGAGCGATTCCGCATCGCCAGGAATACGCCGGCGATCAGGATCACACCGGCGGCGATGCCTCCCCAGAGCAGCCAGTTGGTGTCGGACCCCCCCGCATCGGCGCCGATCGGGGTGAGCTGTGCATAGCTGGGTGAAGTGTTGCTGAACATCACCGGACCGATCTCGGCCGGCTGCTTCACCCAGCCCTCGAAGGTGTCTGTTCGATAGGCCTGGAGGTCGGGCGCGACGTACATCGGGATGTACACGGCCGCATCGTGGAACATCGTCAGCATCTCGTGGACGATCTCCACTCTCCGCTCCGGATCGACCTCCTGGTTCTGTTCCGCATAGAGCTCGTCGTATGCGGGATCGAACCAGTTGGCGTCGTTGTAGTTGCCGACCTCCGCCTCGGTGAAATAGGACAGCATGGGGTCCGGATCGACGAAGGGCACCCAGCCCCAGTAGAAGGTGTCGTAGGTCCCATCGACGATGACCCCAAAGAGGGCGTCCTGGTCATAGGCGTCCAACTCGACGCCGATGCCGATCTCCTCCATCCATCCCACCATCAAATCCCCGATCGAACCTGCCAGGTCGCCATCGGTGTTGACGGCATGGCGGATGACGAGAGGATTTGTGCCGTCGGGCATCTCCCTGATCCCGTCACCGTCGCTGTCCATATACCCCGCCTCATCGAGGATTTGGTTGGCCAGGTCGGGGTCATAGGTGAGTTGATCCTCCTCGGGGATCTCCGGTATCCATTTTGGATCGGCCGAGGGACTCAGTGTCTCCAACGGACTTGCCAGACCGAACCAGAGGTCTTCGATGACCGCGGGACGATCGACCGCATGCGCGATGGCCCGTCGCACTTCGACATCGAGAAGCGCCGGATGAGGCTGGCCCTCGGCGGCGCCGCCGTGGATGGCAATCTCGTCGAACCCGCCCTGCTGGCCGGCCAC
>JALDXM010000300.1:0-3420 GCA_032155085.1 Actinomycetota bacterium
GCCCGAGCCGCGGTCCAATCCACAATCGACCGGAAACCATCCTGAAGATGCGACCTCCGGCGACGCTTCTCGGCGACCACCGCCATCTGCACCGCCCGCCACTGGCCGATCTCAGCCTCAGCCCGGACCAACAACTGGTCCAAACCATCCTCGGAGTAATCCCCCAACTCCATACTCCCGAACGTACAAGAGGGGTGTGACAGAAAATCTTCAGTCGTAGACCCCGGCCAGATAGGCGCGGTTTCCGGTCACCACACAGAGAAAGGCACCTACCGAGGTGACCAGCTGATAACGATCGACGTCCTCCTCCCCCGCCCACCAACGTCCGCCGAGCCGCCAGGGCCCACTCCAGGTGAGCACCGGCTCCCATCTCGTTCCCAGCCTGACCCGAACCGGCATGCCCCCCTCCCACTCCACCTCCAGCGGACGAGGCTCCGGCGGGACCAATGCCGGGCTGGGAGCGGGGGTGGCTCCCGGCCAGGGGGCGTCCCCGTCCCGCTCCGGGTCGGATGACGGCTCCCCCCACCGTGACCATGACACCCTCTCCCCGGGCATCCGCCCGCCCTGTGCCCGGCCCTGAAGGACTCCCTCCGGCCCGAGAAGCGCCTGAGCACGGGCTAGTGCCCGCTCAGCCTCGATCCGCGAGGATTCGTCCTGGAGCAGACCGAGCTGCCGGCCTTCGTCGGATAGATCGGCAGGGGCGATGCAGATCCGTGAGATCCCACCGGGTATGCCCCCTGATTCGACCCAGGCCCGTAGCTGCCACCAGACCCGGTCGGAAAGCGCCTTCTCGGTGAAGGGATCGGCGGATCTCCAGATCCGCTCCCTCGACCGGCCTGTGGCGGATTCGGCCAGGATCGAGACCCTGTGTGGCGCCACCCCGGACCCCCGCAGGGCCCTGAGGAGACGCTCGGCCAGGGCACGGGAGGCAAAGGCAACGGCATCGAGGCTCTCGAGCGGCTCCTCGAAGCTTGCGTCGACTGCCAGATCGGGTGGGATCTCCCGGGGGTCGACGAACCGGTCCTCTCCGGCCGCCAGCCGGTGGGCTGCCAGGCCCTGGTTCCCGAAACGGGTAGCCAGGGCATCACGGGGAAGCCGGGCGAGATCGCCCAGCGTGGACACACCCAGCCAGCGGAAGGTGTCGATCAACTCATCGGCCTCGAGACCCTCCCTGAGTGCAGCCAGATCGAGATTCGACAGGAATGAGATGGTGTCCTCCACCAACAGGGGGCTCCCCACCTCCGCCCCGGCCGCGGCCCAGCGGGCAGCGAAAGGTCCGTTGGCAATGCCGACCAGAGCGTGACCACCCCGCACCTGGCCCACCACCCGGTCCAACTCCTTGACCACTCGCTCGGCCAGCTCCTCCTCACCCCCGTAGAAACGCACCGCCCCGGCGATCGGGACGAAGACCAGACCCGGCGCCACCACTTCGACTCGCGGGACCAGGTCCTCGATCGACTCCGCCACGGGCTCGAACCGACGTGACTCCTCCCCCGGGTCACGGACCAGGACGGTGGCGAAGGGGGCCAGGGCCTCGGCCTCGCGCCTGGGCATGCCCAGGGACACACCCGCCTCGAGCACCTCCTCCGTGGCAGCGGTCACCCGCTCTCCAACGATCAGTACTGGCTCATCCGACGGCGCGTCTGGCCTCCCCAACGACCACATCGGAAACCACACGCACAACGTCCGTGCCTTCATCCTCCACCTCGAATCGCCGTGTCATCCCCGAGGCGCCTTTCCCCGATGCCTCCAGCATCAGCCGCCGCCTCCTCAGCCGCCCATGACCCCGGTCAGCGCCTTCCCAGGTGACACCGAGGGCACGCAGCCGGAGATGGGCCACCCCGCTGGGCAGACCCCTGTTGCCTATCGGCCGCATCGCAACCGCGGCTTTCCTCGCCCGTGCCAGGGCAGCGAGACGACGCAGGTCCTGCTCCCTGGCGCCGGCCGGCACCTCTGCGTACAGGGTGTTGACCCCCTCGAGCAGGGCGGCAGCGACCTTGGGCCAGAGAGCCGGGTCCTCGCAACGCACGATGACCAGGCTCTCCGGCACCACCCCCGCCTCCCAAGCGGCCGCGGGCGAGATCCAACCCCTGGTGTCGAGAGCAACCACCGGAGCGGTCTGTGATGGCCCGGCCAGCAGCCTCAGCCCGAAACGGGTCAGCCCTGTCCCCGGGATGCCGAGCAACTCGGTGACATGCCCGGGCCGCAGCTCGAGAAAGGTGTCCTCACGATCGGCCAGATCGTGAAGGGGAATAGCTGTGAGGACGTCTTTGAGGCCCAAACTGACTCCGCGCTCGGGCACTCCATCTTATCGAACATATGTTCGATGTAAAGCGGCTTGGCCTGGGGCGGTATGCCCTTGGTCAGTCCTCCCAAGTCACAGTGTCAGCAGGGGTTTGAGAGCGCCACGGGGACCGCCACTCGGGTGCTTCCCATCCATCCATGATGTAGATGCGTTCGTGCACCACCTTCTCGTCCGCATTCAATTCGAGCAGGTTGACCGTGTACATCGGGGGTGCGCCGTCATAGCTGATCAGGTTCTCCGCGACGACGAGGTCGCCCCAACGGCCGAGACGGCGAATCTTGAAGCTCAGGTCGGCCGGGTATTGCCGGCGCCACTCCCTGAAGTTCACGACGCCTTCGTAGCGTTCCCCACCCTGGGGAAACTCGAGGACAGCGTCATCGGCGTAGATCTCGTGAGAGATGTCTTCGTCCTTGCCCGAATACTCCCAATGACGCTCCAGCCGCGCCTTCAAGTCTGCGCCGAGCATGTCCGGACCCTACACCAAGCGTGGCTACCCCTCCTCGAGCTCCTCGATCGTCTTGGGCCAGTCGTCCTTGAGGAGACGGGACAGCGAGCGGTCTGCGAGGAGCTTGCCTCCGGTCTGGCAGGTGGCGCAGTAGTTGGTCTCGTTGTCGGCGTGGACGATGCGCTGCACCTTGGAGCCACACCTGGGACACGGCTGTCCGAACCTGCCGTGGACCGCCATGTCGTCCCGGAACGCGGTCACCTTGGTCGGCCAGTCCTCCCCCACCTCCTCACGAAGCCGGTCCGTCCACTCGGTGAGGGACCGGACAACCGCAGTCCGAAGATCCGCCACATCCTCGTCGGTGAGCTGTGAAGTGCGCTTCACCGGCGACATCCGGGCGGCCCATAGGATCTCGTCGGAATAGGAGTTGCCGATCCCGGAGAAGATCCGGGGATCGGTCAGGGCCCGCTTCAAGGTCCGGTTCTCCTTCTTCAGGGCAGCCCCAAACTCCTCCACGCCGACTTCGAGTGGCTCGACCCCGCCCCGATCCAACTCGGCCACGCCGTCGAAACCACGGCTCAGCCAGATCCCGGCCCGCTTGTGAGTGCCCTGCTCTGTGAGAATCAAGGTCCCCGCGTCGAAGTCGAGGGCGGCCAGGCCGACCTTCTTC
>JALDXM010000301.1:0-3414 GCA_032155085.1 Actinomycetota bacterium
TGCTGGGCTGCCACCACGATGGCATCGACATCGGGGAGGACGGATTCTTCCAGAGTCCTCGCTGCCGGGATCGGTAGGTCAAGAGATGCCACGCGCCCGAAGGCCACTCGATCGGTCGTGCTCTCCGACGCCCGGGCAATCACCTCAGCACCCCAACCGTGGGTGTGGGTTCCCTCTTCGACAGTCAGAAGGCGCCGGGTATGGCGGAGAGAGTCAGCCAGAGCGGTGGGGAGCTCCCGGCCTGGACCGAGAGGGTCGAGCTGCTCGAGGACGACCAACTCCCCGAAGACTTCCTGCTCGTAAGCCAGGCGGACCAGTGCCTCGGCAGCCCTGTCGGCCATGTCGCCGTACGCGGCGATCGTGAGAAGCGGCTTGGGAGCGCCGGAGACGGAAACCGTGACAGCAGTGGCGTACCCGTCTTGAGGCTGGGCTCGCCTCTCCAGAGCCGAGAGAGCCGGATCATCGACACGACGCTGGTACTGGAGCTTGTTCTCGACGAAGAGGACAGGACCGGGGTCCTGGATGGCGTTGAAAATCAGCCCGCCGGGGTCGGTGAACCTGCTGGGGGCGAGGACCCGAAGACCGGGCACACCGAGGAACAGCTTCTCCAGCGTCTGGCTGTGAGTCGGGCCATAGCCGCGACGGCCACCCATGGGCGTGCGGATGACTATCGGGATGTCGAGCGCGCCTCCGTACATCCAGGAGAACTTGGAAAGACCGTTGATGACCTGGTCGGCGATCAAGGTGACGAAGTCTCCAAACATGATCTCGACGACCGGCCGCAGCCCTTTGAGGGCCATCCCCGTCGCCAGGCCGACGATCCCGGCCTCGGAGACCGGTGTGGTGATCACACGGTCTGGGTAGTCGGTCGAAAGCCCTTTGGTCACCTTGAAAGCGCCACCGTACGGGTCGAGCACATCCTCGCCTAGGACGTACACCCGCTCGTCGCTATCCATCGCCGTCTTCAGCCCACGGTTGAGGGATTCGAGGACCGTGGTCATGCTGGGATCGACTCCATGACGGCTACCGGGTCGGCCAGCGCCGTCTCGAATGCCTCGGCGACTTCGATCTCCACCCGTGCCTCGATGGCACTCCGCTCCTCGTCCGTCACCCGGGGGCCCAGAATCGCAAGAGGGTCCGACGTGGCCCGCATGGCAGCGATCTCCCCGGCGGGCCGTGTGTCGTCGCCTTTCGAGTGGGGGGCGAACCGATGGGTGCCGATCACGAGAGCCCGCGGCTCGCTCTGTTCACGCACCTCGTGGAGCAGCCCTCTCGAGATCCCGGCTATCTCCTCAGCGTCCGAGGAGACGATTTCGGTGGCCGGCACCGCAAATGCGTTGAAGCGCTCGCCGATACCGCCCGAAAAGGCGAGGCTCCGCGGCGTGGTCTGGGCGATGCCATTGTCTTCGACGACGTAGAGAACGGGCGTGCTCCACAACGACGCCATGTTCATGGCTTCGTAGATCACGCCTTCCCCAAGGGCCCCGTCTCCCATGAACACCACGACGATATCGTCGGTGCCATTCAGCTTGCTCGCCAGAGCAACACCCGTGGCAACAGGAACGGCGTTGCCGAGCACGCCGTTGGAGTAGAAGTTTCTCCAGTGGACGTGCTGGGAGCCGCCACGTCCCCCGGCGACCCCGGTTGCCTTTCCCATCAATTCGGCAAAGAGACCGCGCATGTTGCCGCCGTAGGCAATGAAATGGCCGTGACAGCGGTGGTTGCTGAAGACTGCGTCGCCGTCGTGGATCTGGCTCAGGATTCCGACGGCATTGGCCTCCTGTCCGATGTAGGTGTGGGTCGTCCCGTGGAAGACACCGGTGGCGAACTTGTCGAGGATGGTTTCCTCGAATCGCCTGATGCGGCACATCGTCTCGTATGCCGAAATGGCATCGAATGGGCTCACGTCTCTTCTCCGAACTTGGGCATCGTGGCGTGGCCATCGGCGCTAATGCCTTCACGGCTGAGAACCTGGCCGACCGTCTTGCCGAGAATCTTGAGGTCGAGAGCCAACGAGTGGTTGTCGACGTACCAGATGTCCAGGGCGAACTTGTCATCCCAGCTCAGGGCATTGCGACCGTTGACCTGCGCCCATCCGGTGATGCCCGGTGGCACGTCGTGGCGACGGCTTTGCTCGGGTGAATAGCGCCCCAGGTACTCCATGAGCAGCGGACGAGGCCCAACCAGGCTCATGTCGCCTTTAAGCACGTTGAGCATTTCGGGGAGCTCGTCGAGGCTCGTCTTTCTGAGGAAGCCACCGAGCCGGCCGATCCGCTCGCTGTCTGGAAGCAGCTCCCCGGTTTCATCCCGCTCATCGGTCATTGTTCGGAACTTCATCAGCTCAAAAGGCCGTCCTTTGTAGCCCGGGCGTGTCTGTCGGAAGAAGACCGGTGGCCCGTCGAAAACCCGGATCAGGGCGCCAACGACGGCGACAAGCGCGCCCCAAACCGGAGCGGAGATGACGGAGACCAAGAGATCGAAGAAACGTTTGGCCCCCAGTCGACTCGGATTCGTTCCCGAATGCACCCGTCGAGATTCTACTGCCAATCGGCGACCTCACCAGATGGAGGCCCCTCTGGCTCGTCAGCAGCTTGGACCGAAAACGTACGAGGCCAGGAAGCCGACCCACTCGTGTGGGACCTTGCTTACCAACTCCTCCCGATCCAGACCCTGATCGGGGGTGACGACCTGGATCGACCCGTCGAAGCAGCGGCCGAGAAGAGAGGTCGCCCGGTGGACGTGATAAGTCGAGGTGACCGCGATGAGGTTGGACCAGCCCTGCTCCCGGGCCAGCTGCCCGATGGCCTCAGCCTCCCCAACGGTGTCGATCGTCCGGCTGTCGGGGCAGAACACTTGATAGGGAGCTGACTCACAGAGGTCTTCGCTCTCACCTTCGAGCGTGTTGCCATTGACGAGTACGAGGTTGGGAGCGGCGCCGCTGTCCATCAGCTCCACCGCCGTTTCGAAACGCTCCGAGGTGCCGGCGAACAGGACCACGGCATCGGCAGGCTGGACCGTCTCAACATCGGCGGTAGAAGGGTTGATGAACCAGACAAGTGTCAGTAACAGCGCCACGGCACCCAAGACCGCAATAAGGAGTAACACGATCCAGAGGTTCTGCCGCCTGGCTCGATCACCTTTGGTCGGCACAGGCGCTTGGCTCGGTGGCTGCTGTGTGATTTCGCTGCTTCCTGTGCTCACGTTGCCGGAAACGATGCCACACGCTGGGAGCAATGTGGCATCAACGTCGGGCGACGAGCACTCTGAAGTCGCCCAGGCCGCGGGGGTGGAGGAGGGTCTCGGCTTCTGTCTTCAGAGTTCTCAGCCTCAGCCTCTCCATCTCGTCGCCGGATCGCGCTGCCTCGAGCTCGGCATGGCGCAGTTCGGAGAGACGGTCGCCAAGACCCAGCCCGA
>JALDXM010000302.1:0-3407 GCA_032155085.1 Actinomycetota bacterium
CGCTCAAACCCAGGCGCGGGATACGGGCTGGTTCGGGGTCATCCCTGATTTCCGCAGTCGAGGACTCATGCCACACTCACGTCCGATGGGCCAGGAAAGCATCGTCTCGATCAAGGGGCTGACACACGACTACGGCGAGGTCGTTGCCCTCCGTGATCTGAATCTCGACATCCCACCTGGTGTGACCGGCCTTGTCGGTGCCAACGGCGCCGGCAAGACGACCATGCTCCGCCTGATCCTTGGTCTCCTGCATCCGATGCAGGGCGGCATGACCGTCATGGGGCATGACCCGCAGACCGAGCCGCTCGAGGTCCGAGCACGGCTCGGGTACATGCCCGAGGGAAACTGTCTTCCCAAAGACCAGACGGCAGCCGACTTCGTCTCGTACACGGCGCAGCTGGCAGGGATCCCCGCCAAGGAGGCAAGACGGCGCTCCTCGGAAACGCTCTACCTGGTGGGTCTCGAGGAGGAGCGGTTCCGATTTCTCGGCGACTTCTCCACCGGGATGCAGCAGCGCGTCAAGCTCGCCCAAGCGATCGTCCACGACCCTGACCTCCTCCTCCTCGACGAACCGGCATCGGGTCTCGACCCGGCTGGTAGGACGCAGATGCTCCGCTTGATCCGCAGACTCGGCGAGTTCGACATCAACGTCATCGTGAGCTCCCATGTTCTGACCGACATCGAGGAGACCTGCTCCTGGGTGGTCATGCTCGATGCCGGCGACCTGCTCCGCTCCGGGCCCCTGGAGGGCTTCGAGAAACGGGGCACGGTCCAGGTCGAGGTGGCTCTCGACGCGAACCGGGTAGCTGAGCGGCTGACAAATCGAGGTTTTCAGGTGTCGGTAGACGGCCAACGTCTCGTGGTGGGCCCCGGCGACCAGACCATCGAGCAGGCCGTTCTCGAAGAAACCGCCTCGGTGCAGGCCGGCCTGATCCGCATGATCAGGGGCTCGGCTTCCCTCGAGGACCTCTTCCTACATCCCGAGGGAGAGGAGCAGCTTTGACCGACCAGGTGATCTACGACCGGGGCTATCGGACCTACGACGGTGAGCGCACCGGGCCATCGGGAGCGCGCAGAGCCGTGTACAGGGAGGGGATCCGCCGTGTTCTCGGTCTGGGACGAAAGGCACGCGAGAAGGTCTTCCCGTGGCTGATGATCGCTATCGCCGTCGGGATGGCGGCCATCGTCATAGGCGTCCACTGGTTCATCGGGGACATCGCACAGTCGCTCGCTGAGGGAGTCCCCACCTATGGCGAGTTGTTCGACCTCTACAGCTGGATCGCCCTGCTCTTCATCGCCTTTGCCGGCCCCTGGCTGCTGATCCCCGACCGCACCCGCGGCGTCCTCTCGGTGTATTTCTCCAGGCCCCTCACGGTCGACGGGTACCTGACGGCGAAAGTCGGTGCCTTCGCAACCGTCGTCGGTGCGATCTATCTGGTTCCCCAGTTGGTGCTTCACCTCGGACTGTCGCTCATCTCCGACGACGGGTTCCTCACCTACATCGGTGACAACCTGGACATCCTGTGGAAGGTCCCGGTGACCACCCTGGCCTTTGTCGCAATGCATGGTGCCCTGGCCTTCCTCCTCGCCGCCTGGATCGATCGTCCAGGAATCGCCTCGGCTGCATTCCTTGGCGTCATCGTGCCCGGGCGGTTCATCGCCGAGCAGATCTCACAGGCGTCTTTTCCAGGGGCGAGGTGGACGTCGCTGCTCGCCTTCGACCACCTGCCCCGGATGATCCGTGACGACCTGTTCCGGGACACCGTCACTTACCCGGCGGAGAGGGTGGGTTTCAACGGCTGGACGGCGGCGATCGTCATCGGCGTCTCCGTGATCGTCGCCGCGGTCGTCGTCCGTAGCCGATTTCGGAGGCTGGCGTGACGAACACGATCGAAGTCCGCGATCTGTCCAAGTGGTTCGGTCCGAAGGTCGCCGTCAGCGAAGTGACCATCGGTTTCGGCCCCGGGGTCACAGGGCTGCTCGGACCCAATGGCGCCGGGAAGACGACCCTGATGAGGGTGATCGCCGGGCTGCAGGTTCCCTCGCAGGGCACGGTCTCGGTCCTCGGCAAAGACCCGAGACGGGATCCCTCCGTGTACGAGAGCATGACACTCGTCCCCGAGGACGAGGCCGTCTACGACCACCTCACCGGGCGGCAGTTCGTGGAACTGTCCGCCAAGCTGGCCCGGGTGCCCGATCCAGTCGGCCGAGCACGTGAGGTCCTCGACTCGGTGGAGTTGGCGGACGCCGCCGACCGTCCCCTGGGCGGGTACTCCAAAGGGATGAAGCAGAGAGCGAAGGTGGCCGCAGCTCTCGTGCCTGATCCCGAGATCCTCCTCCTCGACGAGCCGCTGAACGGCGCAGACCCGGTGCAGCGAGCCCAACTCATCAGCCTCTTCAAGGAGCTCGGTGCAAGCGGTCGCACTGTCATCGTCTCTTCCCACGTCCTGCGTGAAGTCGAGCGAATGGCCGACCGGGTCATCGCAATGGTCGATGGGCGTCTGGCGGCTGTGGGGACCGTGGCCACGATCAGGGCGGCGATGACCGACAAGCCCCGTCAGGTGTTCGTGGACTGCTCCGATCCGAGAAGCCTCGCTTCGGAGCTGATCGGGACGCCCAACGTCATCGGGGTTCACATAGACGGGGAACAACTGATGATCGAGGCGTCCGATGCCCGCGAAGTTGCGGTACAGCTTCCCGGGTTGGCAATCAAGCACGGCGTATCGATCTCGAGGGTCGAGCCCGCCGATGAGTCTCTCGAGTCGGTCTTCCGCTACCTGGTGGAGGGTGGCTGATGACGCTCACAGCACACCTCTACCGACGGTTGATGAGGAGATCAAGGGTCATCTGGCTGATCCTGCTCGCTGCCGTTCCAGGTCTCATAATCGCAATCGCCGGTGTCGACATCGACGATGGCGAACTGCTCGAAGCCCTGGTGGGGATCATGATCGGCGTCGGGTTCACCTATGCGATAGCCGCCCTGATCCTCACGGTGTCGACACTCCGCGACGAACGTGACGCCGGAACACTCCCGTATCTCTACATGCGCCCAATCTCACGCTTCTCGATGGCGATGTCTTCGGTGCTCGCAGGGATCCTGGCCGCCGCAACCATCGCCGTCGGCGGTTGGCTGGCGACGGTCATCGCAGGGTTGATGCATGGAATCGATCTGTCGCTGCTGGCACCTGGCCTGGCGCTGCTACTCGCCGCGGCCGTCGGCTATGCCGCCATCTTCGTGCCCCTGGGCTATCTGTTCTCCAGATCCGTGCTCATCGGGCTCGGCTACCTGATCCTCCTCGAGTTCGTCCTGTCGTTGCTGGTGGCGGGTCTGGCGCAGTTCTCTGTTTGGCGCATCGCCACTTCTATCTACATCGATCTCATGGACGCGAGCGACCTCGACATGGGCC
>JALDXM010000303.1:0-3406 GCA_032155085.1 Actinomycetota bacterium
CCCCCCCCCCCCGGGTCCATGCATCGCGATTTGATCAGCCGGCGGTAGTGACAACGGTGACACCCACCGTGGAATCCCATCCTTCCACGATCACCGCCTTGGCGGCATCGATCTCCTCGATCGAGGGGAAGAAGGCACCTTCGGTGCTGGGCAACTGCTCAGCGATCTCGGCCGGGATGGTTCCCGCCGCCGACATGGCCTCGAACCGGATCGGGTGGCAGAAGCCGGACGCCCAGCCCAGCTGGCCTTCGTCCGAATACAGATACTCCATCCAGAGCTTGGCCGCATTGGGGTGCGGGGCGTACGCGCTGATTGCCTGCACATAGACACCTGCCATCCGGCCAGCTTCCGGAACGATCGTCTCGATGTCCGGGTTGCCAGCCAATTGGACGTCGTTGGCGATCGAGTTGTACGACCAATCGATCAGGATTGGGGTCTCGCCGATCCCAACCATGCGCGAGTCGGCGTCGACTGGCACGAAGTTGCCGGCCGCATTGAGCTCGGCGAAGAAGTCGAGACCTGCCTGGGCAGCTTCCTCCCCGGTGGCGCCAGTGGCCAAACCTGCGGCCCACACTGACAGGATCGCTGCGTTGGAGGTGAGCGGATCACCCGACAGAGCCACCTGACCGTTGTACTGCGGGTCGAGCAGGTCGGCGTACTCCTGAGGCGGATCGGCAACCTCTGCCGTGTTCACCTCCAAGGAGAGCACGCCGTAGTAATCGCCATACCAGAAGCCCTCCGGATCCTTGGCGCCTTCCGGGATGTCATCCCAGGTCGCCACCTGGTAGGGCTGGATCTGTCCGGCTGCCTTGGCCTCGGGCCCGAAGGCGAGACCGACGTCGACGACATCTGGAGCCGCCGGCCCCGGGTTGTCCTTGTTTGCTTCGATCGCCTCCAGCTCCTCGGCGGAGCCGGCCCCCGGGTCGAGCTCATTGACCTCCATGCCGTACTTCGCCTTGAAGCCATCGATGACAGCGCGGTAATTGCACCAATCGTCGGGCAGGGCGATGGTCGTCAGCGTGCCCTCCTCCTGGGCGGCGGCGATCAGCTCCTCCATGCCACCGGCCGCTGCCGCCGTGGTATCGGTGGCACCTGCCGTTGTCTCGGTGGCACCCTCGGTGCTGTCCGTTGCAGCAGCCGTGGTGCCGGCGGCGCCCTCTGTCGTGGTCGTCCCCGAATCGCCGCCACAAGCGGCGAGGAGGAGCGCCATGACGACGCCAACCATCAGATATCTCTTCATCTGTTCTCCCTCATTGTTAGTGACCGCCGTCGGGATCGTACTCCCAGGTCTCCGACCGCCGCCTAGATTCGCCCGACCCGAAGATGAAGACTCGATGGCGAACGCGTGAAGTCGCTATGAACGAACGATCACCAGGTTCGTCGATCGTGAGACCGGGTCAATCGTGACTTTCGATCTCATCGTCAAGGGTGGTCTCGTCGTCACACCCGATTTCTCCCGCATCGCCGATGTTGGCGTTTCCGACGGGATGATCGTTGCCGTGGGAGATCTGCCGGCGTCCGGCGATGTTGTCGATGCGGGAGGGCTGATCGTCCTTCCCGGCATGGTCGACACCCACGTTCACCTGATGGACCCGGGGCCCACGGAGCGGGAAGACTTCCCCACCGGCACGGCGGCTGCTTCGGCCCGTGGTGTGACCACCATCGTGGAGCACACGCATGCCTGGCCGGTCAGAAACGCGGAGGGTCTGGCCGAAAAGCTCGCTCATCTGGAGGGACGGGCCAATGTCGACTACGCATTGGCCGCACATCTCTGGCCGGAGGATGTGAGCGGAATGGCCACTCTCTGGCGGGCAGGCGTGGCCCTCTTCAAGATCTTCACCTGTACCACTCATGGTGTGCCGGCGGTTGAAGGTGATGATCTGCTCCGGGCGCTGGAGACCCTCGCCTCCTTTGGCGGCGCCGCCCTGGTCCACTGCGAAGACGAAGAGCTCACCAGACTCGCCGAAGCACGGCTCAAGGCCGAGGGAAGGACTGATCCTGGCCTGTTGTCGGTCTGGCGGTCGCGCGAAGCAGAGCTGGCCGCGATCGCAGCGGTCACCGAGTTGGCCCGGATGACCCATGCCCGAGTCACCGTCGCTCACGTGTCGACACCGGATGGGGCCGGCATCGTCGCCGAGGGGCGTCGGAATGGCGCCGATGTGGCCTCAGAAGCATGCCCACAGTATTTCGCGCTCGGCGAAGACGAAGTCGAAGAGCATGGCGCTCTGCGAAAGTTCACTCCGCCGGCTCGGGTCAGGACCGATCGCGACCTTGACTCGATGTGGGACGCGGTCCGGTCAGGGGCTTTCTCACATTTCTCCACTGACCACGCCCCGTCCACCCTGGCCCAGAAATCGGATGGTGACATCTGGTCTGCCCCTTTTGGTCTGCCCGGTCTGGACACGACACTCCCCTTCCTCGTCGACGCCGCCCTGACCGGCCGGATCGAAATGGAGACCGTGGTGGATCTCTACTCGCGGCGACCCGCTCGCCGCTACCGGCTGCCCGGGAAAGGGTCCCTCGATCCGGGTTTCGATGCCGACTTCGTGCTCGTCGACCCGGCGGCAAGGTGGAAAGTGAGTGACGACGCAATCATCTCGAAGGCGGGATGGAGCCCGTACTCGGGCCGGGTATTCCAGGGGGCCGTGGTTTCGACCTATCTCCGCGGCACCGAGATCGCGCGGGCGGGTAACCCGGGTGATGCTCGGACCGGCCGATTCATCCCTGGACCAGGGAGGACGGCCGACTGAAAGTGGCTGTTTACGATTTCACATGACCGAATCGCACACTCCAGTCGAGCCGGGGCTGGTTTCGACAGAACATGTCTACAGGGGGCGCGTCGTCGATCTGTCGGTCGACCGGGTGAGGTTGCCGAATGGGAACACCACCGAGCTCGAGATGATCCGTCATCCGGGAGCCGCAGTGGCTCTACCGATCGAGACCGATGACGACGGCATCGAGTACGCCCTGCTTGTCCGCCAGTACCGGTATGCCGCCGATGGGTGGCTGCTCGAAGTGCCCGGAGGCAAGCTCGATGGGCCCGAGGACCCCGAGGTTTGTGCCCGCCGAGAGATCATCGAGGAGATCGGCATGGAGGTTGGCGAGCTGATCGGTTTGGGATCGATCCTGACCACCCCGGGGTTCACCAACGAGCGAATCTGGCTCTTCGTCGCCCGGGACCTGACACCTGTCGGGTCGGGACCTGCGCTGGAGGACGACGAGGTGCTCGAAGTGGAGCGAATCCCGCTGAGCGACGCCATTTCGATGGCGGTGGATGGCACGATCACCGATGCCAAGACTGTGGCCAGCCTGCTTCGGGCCTCGGCCGTGCTCCGTGGAGCCTGACGGTTCGGTCAGGCCAGCTGGTCGATGAGCCAGATGATGCCCTGGACCAGCCTCCATCCCA
>JALDXM010000304.1:0-3391 GCA_032155085.1 Actinomycetota bacterium
CCTGACCGGCTTACCGATGGGTCTTGCTCGGCGCCAGCCCGTAAACTTGGGTGAAGCGGGGACGTAGCTCAGCTGGAAGAGCACCGGCTTTGCAAGCCGGGGGTCGTGGGTTCGAGTCCCATCGTCTCCACATCGCCAAGACATAGGAGCGCCAGATGCCGGATGCTGTGATCGTCGATGCGGTGCGTACCCCGGTTGGGCGTCGCAACGGGGTTTTCAAGGACTATCACCCGGTCGACCTCGCCTCCCGGCCCCTGGAGGCATTGGTCGAGCGCAACAACATCGATCCTTCGCTGATCGACGACGTGATCATGGGGACGGTCAGCCAAACGGGGGAGCAGGCCTACAACGTCGGCCGCAACGCCGCTCTGGCCGCCGGATTCCCCGAGGAGGTGCCCGGCGTCACCATCGACCGCCAGTGTGGCTCCTCCCAGCAATCAGCCCACTTCGCGGCCCAGGCGATCATGGCCGGCGTCCAGGACGTCGTCATCGCCGCCGGGGTGGAGAACATGACCAGGGTGCCGATGGGGATCACGGCCCATCAAGGCCCAGGTCTCCCATTCGGGGCCCGCATGTTGGGGCGCTACTCCCAGGGCCTGGTTCCCCAGGGTCTGTCGGCGGAGATGATCGCTGAGAAGTGGGGCATCTCCCGCCAGGAGCTCGACGGGCTCTCCCTCGAGTCCCATGTCCGGGCCGCCCGCGCCACCGACGAAGGGCGCTTCGAGACTCAGATCATCCCTGTGGGCGTCACCGGCGAGGACGGGCGGGTCACCTCTGTCACCGTGGACGAGGGAATTCGACGCGATACGTCCATCGAGAAGCTCGCCGCGCTCCAACCAGCCTTCAAGAGTGACGGAGTGATCACGGCCGGCAATTCGTCGCAGATCTCCGACGGGGCGGCTGCAGTGTTGGTCATGTCCGAGGAGAAGGCGACATCTCTCGGCTTGAAGCCGATCGCCCGCTTCGTCGCCTTCGCCATGGCCGGAGTCGATCCCGTCACCATGCTCACGGGGCCTATCCCGGCTACCGAGAAGGTGCTGCAGCGTGCGGGGCTGGGCATCGACGAGATCGATCTGTTCGAAGTCAACGAGGCGTTTGCGGCCGTCACCGTGGCCTGGCGGATGGAGCACGGTGGGTCCGACCCGATGGCCCTCTGGGGGCGGACCAATGTAAACGGCGGCGCCATCGCCCTCGGCCACCCCCTCGGAGCCAGTGGGGCCCGCCTCCTGACCACCTTGGTCTGGGAGTTGGAGCGCACTGGAGGCAGGTACGGCCTGCAAACGATGTGTGAGGGCGGGGGAATGGCCAACGCCCTGATCATCGAGCGCATTTGACCGGCAACACGTTCGTCGACGTCCTGCTCGCCATCATTCTGGGCTATCTCATCTGGCGTGTGTCAGTGGCGGTCATCCGGATGCTCTCTACGCCGCCTGACGAGGGGGATCCCAACGATGTCGTCACGGTGGACCAGGACTATCGGTGCAGCGTGTGTGGGGCCGAGGTGACCATGACTGCGGTGAATGTGGCCGAGGACAATCCCCCGCGCCATTGCCGTGAGGACATGGTCCCGGTGTGGCGCCCCTAGTGGCCAGAGCGAATCACACTGCTGTAGTTATCCCAGGGTTTGTCCACAGGGTGTAGATAACTACACGCATGTAACTTCGGATCACGAGGCCGGCACGATGACTACTCTCGCTGCCCGTGCCCGAATCGAAACGACGGAAGCCGAAGAGCCCGCCGGTATCAACCGCCGCCGCTCAAGCGTCGGCAAAGGCCAAGGAACCAAGTCCCACCTGGTACGTCGCCCTGATGGCGGGCCTGATGGTCTTCGGAGTCATCCTGGTGCTCCTCCGATTCGTTTTCGAGTGGGACCAGACGGTGCTGATCGTGGGCCTGGTGGCGATTGCCGCCGGGTTCTTGATGACGACGAACTACCGCTGAATCAAGGGGCTGCAGTAGTCGGTGGCGCCGTAGTCGGGGGAGGGCTAGTCGTCGTGGTCGTGGGTGCGATGTACTCGCCGAACACGACGTTGACGGTGGTTCCGGGCAGCAATGCCTCGCCGGCCTCCGGGTCCTGAGCGATCACCAGGCCGTTCTGGGCGGCGTCGGCCACCGGTTGGGTGGTGACGCTGATCTCGAGCCGACGCTCGTTGAGAGCGGCCGTCGCCTGATCCTGGTTCATCCCAATCAGGTTGGGCACCTCGACCGGCGCCGGCCCGAGCGAGACCACGATCAGCACCGTGTCCCCGAGCAGCGCCTCGGTATTGGCTGCCGGGTCGGTCCTGATCACCTGGTCGGCGGGCACCGTGTCCGAGTATTCGTCCTGGACATTGACCAGAAGCCCCAAGCCGGTGAGCGCAGCGGTGGCGTCGCGTTCGGATTGGTTGAGAACGTTCGGGATGACCACCGTCTCGGGGCCAGTGGAAACGACCAGGTTCACTGGTGCGTTGGTGCCCACCCGCACCCCTTGAGGGGGGTCCTGCTCGATCACGAGGCCCTCTGCGAAGGTGGCATCGGCCCGCTCGGTCACCTGGCCGACTGTCAGCCCGGCGTCGGTAATGAGCCGTTGCGCCTCAGCGAGTGTCTCACCGACCACCGGGGGCACCGGGACCTCCTGGGGGCCGGACGAGACGAAGACCTCGATCGTCGAGGCCTCCTCGACCATGGTCCCGAACGTGGGCTCGGTCCGGATGACGTTGCCTGCTTCGACGGTGTCGCTGGGCTCGAACGACGTCCTGACCACGAAGCCCTCGTCTTGGAGACGCTGCAACGCCTCATCCTGAGAGATGCCTGTGACGTTGGGCACCTCGACCAGGGTGGGCTCGTCCTCGCCGCCGCCGGCGAGCTGGAACAGGACGAAGATGAGGACTCCGAGGGCGATGAGGAGGCCGAAGGCGGTGAGGATGAACGGCATCTGCGATGAAGGCTCTTCCTCGACCTCCCGGTAGACCTCGTCCGGTGGGACGGATGCCGGAGGCACTGGGGTGGTCTGCATCACCCTGGTTGCCCCTTCGCCGTTGACGGCCACCGGCACGGGGAGTGGCATGCCAACCTCCTCGCCCTTGAGGACGGAGAGGAGATCGACGCGCATCTCGTCGGCGGTCTGATAGCGCCCCGCCGGGTCCTTGCGCATCGCTTTGGCCACCACAGCGTCGAGCGACTGCGAGACATCCGGGTTGAGCGAACTGGGCAGTGGAGCCTCGGTGGAGACGTGTTGGAATGCGACGGACATCGGGCTGTCACCGGTGTAGGGAGGGCGTCCGGTCAGCATCTCGTAGAGCACGACCCCGAGTGAATAGACGTCGCTTCGGCCATCGGCGGCGGCGCCCTGAGCCTGCTCCGGGCTGAAGTAGGTAGCGGTTCCGATCACAGCGCCGGTGCGGGTCAGCTC